>DASUTR010000254.1:0-2937 GCA_036374535.1 Polyangiaceae bacterium | reverse complement strand
CGGCAATGGCAGGTGCGTTGCGCACGCTGCAGAAATTCTTCTTGGAAACGCTCGCAATCGGGCGTTCTATCCAGAGTGCCGAAGGTGGGAATCGAACCCACACACCCCTTACGGGATTGCGGATTTTGAGTCCGCCGCGTCTGCCAGTTCCGCCACTTCGGCTTTGTTCGTCTCGCTCGGCAATCGTAGCTCAGGGATGGCCTCGTCCAAAGGGGCGAGGCGACCGAGGCCGAGCTCCGTAGCAGACCGAGCCGCTCGAGGGTAGCGGCTCAGCGTCTCCTGGTCGCGTGGCCGGTGCAATCCGCTACCCGCCGGCGCGCCGGCTGGCGGTGAGATGCGAGAGGCACCGTCAGCTCTTCCGTCCGCCTGGCAGCCAGATCAGGCAAAGCACGGCGATCAGCACGACCGCGTCGACGAGGAGCGGCGGCTTCGGGTCCATCCACGAGCGCGTGATGGCAAGGATCGCGATGGCAAGCACGAGCCCGCCGGCGAGGCGGTAGAGGTCGGAGCGAGCCACGCCGCGAGCGTAGCAGGCTGACGACGGACGCCCGCGCTCCCGAGTTTCCAGGCGTCGGTTGCCCGTTGCGGGGTACCCGGTCCGAAACCTGCATCGAATCCGGCCGAAGGAGAACGAACCCATGGCCGAGCTCGTTGTGACGACATTCGTGACCCTGGACGGCGTGATGCAAGCCCCGGGCGGGCGCACGGAGGACGAGAGTGGCGGATTTACCCATGGCGGGTGGCAGGCGCCGCTCTTCGACGACGGCGCCGGCGCCTTCATGATCGAGCTTTTCGGCAAGGCCGACGCGTTTCTGCTCGGGCGTCGGACCTATGAAATCTTCGCGGCGTATTGGTCGAAGGTCACCGATCCCTCGAATCCCGTCGCGGGGCCGCTCAATCGGCTGCCGAAGCACGTCGCGTCGCGCACCTTGAATGACGTGACGTGGAATGCGTCGGAGCTCATGCGCGACGTCGCGAACGAAGTTCCGCTTTTGAAGAATCGATACCCGCGGCAGATCCAGGTGCACGGCAGCGGCAAGCTCGTGCGCACGCTGCTCGACAGCGACCTCGTCGACCAGTTGAACCTGTTGATCTATCCAGTGGTGCTCGGCGAGGGCGAGCGTTTGTTCTCGACGGGCGTCACGCCGACTGCCATGCGGCTCACCGGCCATCGCGTGACGAAGTCGGGCGCCATCATCGCGACGTACAAGCCGAACGGGCGACCGACGTACGGTACGTTCGACACGCCTAAATAGGGCGCTCCGCGGACCGGGCGGGGGGCGCGGCCGCGACGCTCTCCGGACAGCGCTCGAGGATGAGCTGCTCGGCGGTGGAAACGACCCATTTCGCGTAGTCGAGGGTGGTCGGCTTCGGGGCGGGTCGGGCGAAGAGGGCGCGGTCGTCGAGCATCATGAAGCCGAGCGAGTAGACGACCATGCGCAGGACTTCCCGGAGCTCTCGGCGTTCGGAGGGGTTCTTGGCGAAGGCGTCGGCAAGCACGCCGAACGACGGATCGAGCTGCTCTTCGAAGACGCGCTTCACGAAAGCGTGATGCTCCTTGGCTTCGATGGCGACGAGGAAGAGGAGCCGCACGAAGCGCGGGTGCGTTTCGGTTTCGTAGAGCGCGAGCACGGCGTCGACGACGTAGCGCGGGAGATCCTGGATGCGCTTCGGGGGCGGAAGCGCGAGCCCGGTACCGAGCATGCGGCGCGCGCCGTACTCGACGATCTGCGGGATGAGCGCGCTTTTCGTTGGAAAGTAGTGGTAGAGGCTCGGCTGGCTCATGCCGACACGCTTCGCGAGCGCGCGCAGCGATGCCCCCGCGATGCCGCGCTCCGACATGAGCGCGAGCGCGTCCTCGAGCACCTGCGTGCGGCGGGCTTCGGCCGTGTCAGGCCGCGCGGGAGGACTCGGCGAGCGCTTCGGTGTTGCTCGGGAGCGTTTTGGTTTGCCCTTCGGCACGGGCCGTAGTTACCGGTTCGCGGCGGGCGAGGGAAGTGGCGTAGCTCAGCGCCGCCGAGAGCACGCACGCATTTCCGATCATGATCATGATGAAGACGGGGACGAGCGGAACGAGCGGCATGAGCCAGATCGACAAGAGCGCGAGCTCGACGAGCGCGAGGCTCGCCGCGCCCGCGACGGCGAGCACGGCGCGAACGGGGTACCGGGTGCGAAATGCATGAATTTCGGCCATGGCAGGTCTCCTATCACTCGATAGTCTACAGCCTATCGAGTGATAGTCAACGGCTCGTGCGCCCCTCCGTTCCGACGCCCTCGGCCTTGGCAGGCTCTTTGCTTGGCGCGGGGTCGAGGATCTCTGTGCGAACCTTCGATTGCGTCTGTGGTGCCCGGGTTTTCTTCGACAACACTCGCTGCCTGACGTGCGGGCACGAGCTCGGCTTTTTGCCGGATCGGCTCCTGCTCGTCGCGTTCGAGCCGGGGGACGGAAAGCGCGTGACGACGCCGTTCGGCCCGTACGACAAATGCGCCAACTACGCCGAGCACGGGGTGTGTAACTGGCTCGTGCCTGAGGCGGAAATGTCCGAACTGTGTCAGGCGTGCCGGTTCAACCGCGTGATCCCCGACCTCTCGAACCCCGAGAATCGTCAACTCTGGGCCGAAGTCGAGCAAGCGAAGCGGCGGCTGGTCTACGGGCTCAATCGCTTGAAGCTTCCGCTATCCCCGAAGAGCGAGGATGAAGAGTACGGCCTCGCCTTCGACATCAAGGCCGACACCGAGGGCGAGCGAGTGCTCACGGGGCACTCCGACGGCCTCATCACGCTGAACCTCGGGGAGGCCGACGCTGCGACGCGCGAAAAAATGCGCGCTTCGATGCGGGAGCGCTATCGGACGCTTCTCGGGCACTTTCGTCACGAGGTCGGGCACTATTACTTCCGCCTTCTCGTCGAGAAGGGCGGGCCCATCGACGATTTCCGC
>DASUTR010000253.1:0-7621 GCA_036374535.1 Polyangiaceae bacterium | reverse complement strand
GGCGATCTCTACGCCGAGCGCCTGAAGTCGCTTTTGGCGCGCATCGACGAGAATCGCTAGCGGACTCGTTTCGTGAAGGAAATCCCGCGTGGCCGGACTCATCGGAAGACCCATGAAGAGGTGGAGGAGCCGATGGACTTCGTGAAGGGACTCGTTCCGGTGCTGTTGTTTCTTTCGGCGTGCACGGTCGACACACCGGTCGTGGAGGGGTCGAAGGACCGACTGGGGGAAGACCTCGCCGCTTGGTGCGATTCGCTATGCGCGACGTTCGTCGAATGTGAATCGGAAGCAACGCCCGAGGAACGCGAGGGATGCGGCGAGGATTGCGTTAGCTACTTCTCCGATACGTACGTGGGTCGGGGCGAGGTTTGCGAGAGCGCCGCGCTCCGAGCCATGGACTGCGTGGAGGACGCGTCGTGCTCCGAGCTCGCCGACGACACCTGCAACCTCCACGAGGCAGAAGCGCGCTGCGCGGAGTCGCTCGGGCAAGTCGTTTGCGGCGCCGAGGACATAAGCCTCACACCGAGCGGCGGACCGTTCCAGTGCGAGCTCGGCCTCGGCGACTGCTCGGACGACAACGAGTACCGGCTCACCTGCGAGCCGAGCGAGCCTCCGGAATGCCACTGTTCCGTCAACGGGTCGATCACCGGACGCTTTACGCCGAGCGTTCTCGTCTGCCCGACGATCATGGAGGTGAAACGAATCTGCGGCTGGCCCATCCCGAACGGGCGGGGCGAACCAGAGCTGCCCGCGCCTGCCGTATGCATGTTGCGCGGAAGCACGGCGTCTGGCTTGCCCGATGACTGCGACATCGGTTTCGACGCGTGCTCCGACGGTCACAGCTACGGAATCGAGTGCGAGAACGCCGCGGGAGAGGCGTCTTGCCGATGCGTCGTCGACGGCGCGCCCATCGGCTTCGTCGGTTCACCGGGCGCGATTTGTCCGTTCGCCAACGATCCCGACGGCGGCGCGGTCACGCTGAACTATGCGTGCAGCTTCATGCTCGCGCCGCCGAGCTCCGTGTCGGAGTAGCCCGCGATGAACCGCTTCGCGCGCCACCTCGTGCCGTTGTTCTTACCGGCGTGCATGATCGACACACCGGTCGTCGACGGCCCGGATGCGGGCGATGGGAGCGACCGCCTCGGAGCAAATCTCGGCGCGTGGTGTGATTCGTGGTGTGCTCGTATGGATGTCTGCGGCGCCGGTGGCGACGAGTGCGTCGCCGAGTGCGTCGAAACCTTCCGGGACGGGTTCGCGAACAAGAACGACACCTGCACCGCCGCGGGGCTCCGGGTCATGGACTGCCTCGAGCAAGCGCCATGTGCCGAGCTCGCCAGCTTCGACGCTTGCGCGATCCAGGAAGAGCGCGCGCTTTGCGCCCAGCCGCGGGCTTTGGTGAATTGTCGAGTCGGGGACGGCGGCGAACCGGCGAGCATGGACGGCGAACCGGCAAGCGGGTTCTCGTGCAGCGCCGGTTTCGAAGAATGCTCGAACGGCAGCGTGTACCGGCTCGCGTGCGACGGACCGGGTGATCCACCAGAATGCAGCTGCATGGTCGACGACGAGGTCGTCGGAAGGTTCATCCCGAGTCGGCTCCGGTGCCCCGGCGCGCTGGAGGTGGCGCGAATTTGCGGCTGGCCGGTCACCGACGGCAGCGCTTTGCCGACCTATCCGCCTGTCTGGTACTGCCACGCCACCAGCATGAGCGGCCTCTCGGGCGGGGTCCCCACGGGCGATTGCACGGCATCGTTCATGAACTGCTCGAACGGTCACTCGTACGAGATCGAGTGCCGCGACACCGCGCCCGGTGTCGTCGACTGTACGTGCCTCGTCAACGGCGAAGAGTACGACACGTACCAATCGGAAAAAGGCGTCTGTCCGTTCGCCTTCGATCTCAACGACGGCGCGACCGTCGCCACGAACTACGCGTGCGGCTTCAACCTCTCGAGCGTGCCCGTGCCGAAGTAGCTCGACGATGACGAGCTCGAGATGGACTTCGATGGGGCTTTGCGCGTGGGTGCTTGCGGTCGCGCTCGTTTCTGGATGCGGTGACTCCAAGAACGGCCGGGACGATGACTCGAGCGCCGGGGAAGCGGGGGCCGGCGGGGAAGGCTTGGGCGGCGCGAGCGGCGGAGCCGCAGCGACCGGCGGAACCGCCGGCACCGCCGGACTGGGCGCAACCGGAGGCAGAGGGTCCGGCGGAACGGGCGCTGGCGGAACGGGCGCTGGCGGAACGGGCGCTGCCGGAGCGGGCACCGGCGGAACGGGCGCCGACGGTCAGCGTGACGTGACGTTGACGATCTCGTCGACCTTCGGATTCGACGACTTCGGGAGCCCCGGCGCCGCGCTCGCCGTGGCGGTCGACGCATCGTCGGGGTTCGCGCTGGTGGTGGCGCTGAAGTTTCAGCTCCCCTTTTACAGGGGCGCCTTCCAACACGGCCCGGCGCTGGAGGCGGCGTCCGGCTATCGCGTCGCGGCGGCGGTGACGCCGCTCGCGGACGAGGTCGCCACGTACCCGCTGGTCACGGCCGCTTTAACCGATACGGCGGGTGTGCGCACCATGCCCGTCATGGTCGCTGCGGTACTCTTGGAGGGCGACCTGGAGGGAGCCACTCCACAGCGCATCTACGTCGCTCACGCCGGCACCGTGTCGCTCACTCGAGAGGACGGTCCCTACGATATCCTCGAGGGCGAGCTTTCGTTCACCGAAGTCACGAATCTCGGAGCCGGGGCGACCGTCGCCCCTAGCGGCGCGACCATCGAGCTGTCGGCCTTCTACTTCGAGTGGGACACGGAAGAGCAGCCGTAGCCGGCGCGGGTCCCCGCTCGTTGGCAAATCGGACCATCCGACCTTCCCACTCGCCATGTCGGGGGCCCAGATAAGCCGGCCCGCTGAAACAGCGCAGATGTCGGAACCTTGCCGCGAAGAGATCGAGCAGCACCGCGGCGGCGAGCACGACGAAGCGGCGGCCGCCGTCGGCCTCACCGCCCCGGTAGCCGGCGCGTTCGGGGCCGCAACCGCCGAGCCGCCCGCGTTCAGCGACAACGTCTCACCCTATCGTCGAACGTGGTGACGACGGCGCCCGGTGGCTTGCTTTCACGACATCGGCGCCCGCTGGACGTAGCTCGAGCGGCGAGGTTTCATACTTTTCCGGATCCGTGACCACCAACGGCCAGATGGATAGCGTCGGCGACGAGAACGCCGGATTCTCGTTCGGGTTCGACTCCCCGAAGGGAGTATTCGAGGTACGCGCGTGGGGTTTCTGGAACGTGGACATCGCTACGGCTTTCGGCGTCAGAGTCGTCGGCATGCTCGGCCAGCAGCCCGGGGCCAAGCGACTCGTTCTCGACATGACGGCTCTCAAACCCATGCGCGAAGAAGGGCAGCGGTCGTTCGCGAATGTCTGCCGAGCGCTACGGAACGTCGGCGTCACGAACACGACCGTCGTCACGAGCAGTCAGCTTACGAAGCTTCAGCTCGCGCGCATCGTGACGGAAAGCGGCGCGAGCACGACCGTTCAGTGGGTCAGCGGCACCGCCGAGAACATGCGGAATACTTGATACGATGGCGCACACGAACAGGAGGAGCACGAAATGACGAGTGAAGATGAAGTTGTTGCGGCAGCAAAGCGCTTCTACGAAGGCATCGAACATCTGGTGAGCGGCCGGGGACTCGGCTTGGTCGAGGAATGCTGGGATCACTCGGAGCGCGTGACGGGCGGCCACCCGAGCGGCGAATGGTCTCGAGGTTGGGACGAGGTGCGCGCGACGTGGGAGGTCTTTGCCGGATTCGGCAGGCACGACCGCGGCGGCAGCCAGATCAGGAGCTTGAAAGCGCACGTCTATGGAGACGTTGCCTACACGACCTGCCTTTTTACCGCGTCCCGGGGCTTCGGCGGGGAAACGCTGGCTTGTACGAACGTGTTCGTGAAGAAGAACGGCGCTTGGAAAGTCGTGCACCACCACGCGGACAAATCCCCAGCTATGGGTGCTGCGCTCGAAAAGATCGCGCAGGGCGAGACCTAGCTCCGAGTGGAAGGAGCTCTCCCGCTCTCCGCGTGCACGTGAAGTAGGGCGCTTCGGCGACGTCACCCGAGTGGCTGGCGCAGGAAGTTTCGCAGCAGCGCGTTGAACGCGTCCGGACGCTCGGCGGGAGCCATGTGTCCGGCGTCGAGCTCTTCGAAGCGTGCCTGCGGCAAGGCATCACGGTACTCGCGCGCCATCGCGCGAAAGGCCGGCTGATCGCGGGTCGAGGTGACCACGAGCACGGGGAGCGTCAGACGCTTCAGCTGCGGCGCCGGATCCGTCACGCGAAACGCGGTCTGGACCTGCCCTGTCCAGTGCGCGCCGCGATAGCGGGAGAGGATTTCGCGTACTGGTTCGCGCGCGCCATCGAACAACGGGCAGGCCGCCCACGCGTCCCGAGCGCCTTCGAGATCGCCGGCCTTTGCTCGTCCCACCGAGGTCGACCAAGCCGCGACGTTACTCGAGCGGCCGAGAAGCAGCGGGTTGACCAGGGTGAGCGAGCACGGCGCGTCGGGCCGGCGCAGCGCCAGGTCGACGGCAACCGCCGCCCCGAAGGAGTGTCCGATCAGGTGCGCGCCGGCAACGACGGCCTCGAGCGCGCCGAGCTCCGCCTTCCCTTCCAGCTGCCGGCTACCGCAGCCGGGTAAGTCGGGCGCAAGCGCGCCCGGAAAAGCATCGAGCTGCGGTCGCCAGATGCTTCCGTCGAGCGGCAATCCATGCAGAAAAATGAGCTTCATGACCCGTCTCGGGCCCGCGCCACTACTCGGGCAGCATGTCGCCCGAACCGCCCATCTCCTTCGGCAAATCGCGGAACTTGGGCAAGCCGTCGCGCAAGCGCATCACCGCCTCCTGGTAGTGCACGTGCAGCTGCGGTGCAAAGCGGAGCGCCGGTAGGATGGCAGCGTAAACGTCGATCAACTCGAACGCTGGATGCGCCGTCATGACGTGACCGCCGCAGAGTGCGCAGAACTGCCGGTGGCTGGCGTCGGTCTTGCGGTACGTGGCGATGTCCCCTCGGATCACCGCCACGCTGTCGGGTTTCCAGAGCGTGAAGGCGTTGACGGGCGCCGCGCCCCACGAACGGCAGGACGCGCAGTGGCAAAAGCCCATGCCCTCCGGGACACCGGCCGCTACCAGCTCGACGGCTCCGCAGAAGCAGCGGCCGGTGTAGGTCGTTCTCGAGTCCATGATTTCCTCCTGGCGCGCATATTATTCTTTTGGTTCATGATACCGCTAACGAATATATTTCATGCATCATGAGCGAAATCGATTTGAACCAGATCGACTTGAATCTGCTGGTCACCTTCGAGGTGCTGATGAGCGAGCGCAGCGTGAGCCGGGCCGCCGCGAGGCTCGGCCGGACGCAGTCGGCAGTGAGCCATGCCCTTTCCCGGTTGCGCGACCAGCTCGGCGATCCGCTGCTCGTCAAGGTCGCTGGTGGGATGGCGCCGAGCCCGCACGCAGAACGGCTGATCGAGGACGTGCAACCGCTGTTGCGCAGCATCCAGCGGGTTCTCGCGCCACCTCGCCCGTTCGAGCCAGAGACCAGCCGGCGCATCTTTCGGGCAGCGATTCCCGACTTCGCGCCCACGCTCCTGCCGCGGGTAATGAGCGAAGTGCAGCGCCAGGCTCCGGGGGTCTCGGTGGAATGGCTGGCGCCGAGCCCGCAAACCCTCCTCGCCGTCGCCGACGGGCAGCTCGATCTCACTCTCGTGACCTCGTCGGTTTCCCTGCCGGACGGAGTGCAGCACCAGTCGGCCGGCGAGCTACGCTCGGTCACCTTCGCGCGCCATGACCATCCGGCGATCGACAACTGGGGTGTGGAGGCTTGGACCCGCTGGCCGCACGTTCAAGTTCAACTCGGCGAGCGCACCAAGGGCTCCGTCGATCGAGCGGTCGCAGAGCAGGGCCTGACACGCGCCATCGGTGCCTCGATATCGAGCTTTTCTCAGGTTCCCTTGCTCCTCTCCCAGACCAACTTGCTCGCCACCATGACTCCACTCGTCATGGACGGGACGATGGAGCGTTTGCGGCTGCGCGCGCTCGAGCCACCGCTCGTGATCGAGCCGACGTCGTTCTCGTTCGTGTGGAGCTTCCGTCTGGCGAGCGAGCCTGGCAGTCGATGGTTTCGGACCCTGGTGGTCGAGGCGTACGGAGAGCTGCAGCGGCAGGTCACGCGAATGACCACTGGCCGCCACTTGGTGAAGGTGCGCCCATCTCGACAATCGCGCCGGACGCCGCGACGTTAGGCCGTCGCATCCCGCAGCCGGTCGTCGACACGAAGCGCCGCGGAGCGCACCCGAGTCTCGGTCAGATGGAATTCATTCCGAGCGCGCCGTACCCCGACTCTTCGAGGGCCGTAGGGCTGCGAGGAGGGCCCGCATCTTCGGCTGATTCTTCGCGCGCTCGGGAAAATAGAGGAACAGGCCGGGCACCGCCGGCACGAATTCGTCGAGCACGGTCTCGAGCTCTTTACTGCGCAGCCGCTCACGGGCGGAAAAATCCGGAACGTATGCGAGCCCGAATCCGCGCGCGGCGACGCGCACCATGAGGCCGCCGTCGTTCGTGACGAACGAGCCCGTCACCGGGACCTTGAACTCCCGACCTCGGCGTTCGAGCTCCCAAACGTACAGCGCGCCCGTCGACATGGACCGAAACCCGACGCACTCGTGATGCAGGAGGTCCCGCGGGTGCTCGGGACGCCCGCGCCGCTCGAGGTAGCCGGGAGAGCCGACGATCACGAAGCGGAACGCAGGCGCCGCGCGCACGACGACCATGTCGCGTTCCATCGACTCGAACAAGCGAACACCCGCGTCGTAGCCCTGCTGCACCACGTCGACGAAGGCGTCGTCCACGATCACCTCGAGCGCGAGCTTCGGGTGGTCGGCGCGCAGGCGCGACAAGACCGGTTCGAGGAACGACAACGCGACGTGCGGAACGGTGAGCCGCAGCCGCCCCGACACCTCACCCGGAGGCTCGGCGATGTCGTCCAGCGCGGCCGAAGCCTCGCGTAGTCCGGGACCGCAGCGCTGAATCAAGCGCTCGCCCGCCTCCGTGAGTGCGACGCGCCGAGTGGTGCGCACGAGAAGCGTCGTCCCGAGACGGCTCTCGAGCGCGCGCACCGACTGGCTCAACGCCGATGGCGACACGCCAAGAACACGCGCGGCGGCCGAGAAGCCCCGCTTCTCGGCGACGACGAGGAAAGCCACGAGACCGTTCAAGCGATCGAGTCGCATCGTGAAGCAATACTTCAAGGCCTATGCAGCAGCTAGCGGGTTTTCTTCCAGAGGGCTCGGCCGCACGTTGGCAGTCGTCAGCGAGCGTTTCGCATCGGCGGCGCGCGCGGGAGAAGAACCATGCTCTACACACGTTTCGGAAATACCGGTTTGATCGTATCTCGGCTCGCGTTCGGCGCCATGACGTTCGGCGAGGGCAACATCCCCGCCGTGTACAAGGTGGACGAGTCGGGCGCGGCGAACCTGATCGCGCGCGTGCTCGACGCCGGCGTCAACTTCTTCGACACCGCAGACGCGTACGCCGACGGGACCTCCGAGCTCATGCTCGGCAAGCTCCTCGGCGAGCGGCGCAAGGACGT
>DASUTR010000252.1:0-3432 GCA_036374535.1 Polyangiaceae bacterium | reverse complement strand
GCTGAGCTGCACGTGGTCGACGCCCTCGTCGAGGATGCCGGCGACGCGCTCGGCGTCGAACGGAACGCCGCTCGTCACGAGGTTCACGTAGAGCTCGGCCTGCCGGGCGAGCGCGACGATCGTCGAAAGGTCGTGCCGGGCGAGCGGCTCCCCGCCCGTGAGGTGCACCTGAACGACGCCGAGCTCCCGCGCTTCCGCGAACACCCGGCCCCACGTCGCGGCTCCGAGCTCGGACGTGATTTCGGCGAACGACGCCGGGTTCGAACAATAGGGACACGCGAGCGGACACCGGTAGCTGAGCTCGGCGACGAGCGTGTACGGCCTGGGCGTCATCGCCGCGCCGACTCGGAGCGCTCGAGCAAGCCGAGCGCGTCGAGGCGCTCGAAAAACGACGTTATCTTCACCAGGATCGCGTCACGCTCGAACGTCGCGTAACGGGCGGCGACGATGTCGGCGATGCGCGACGCGTCGTGCCGTCCGTCACACAGGGCGACGACGGCGCCGGCGGCCTCGTTCAGCAAGAGTCCCCGCTCGGGATAGAGGAGAAGGTACTTCTGTTCGTGACGGTCCCACTGCAGGCGGGCCTTCTTGGCGAGCCGCGGTGGGCCAACCCACGTCATGCGCTTCGCTCCCATCGCGCTTCCGCGTCGCAGGCGGCTTCGATGGCGTCGAGCATCGACCAGAGGATGTCGCACTTCGTGACGAGCGCGCGCACGGCGAGCTCCTCGAGCTCGGGTGTGGTCGCGTGCTCGAGAACGAAAGCGAGCCCGTGCTCGGCGTCCTTGCGAGCACGCACGACGCGCGCGCCGAAGTACTCCGTCGCCTGCGAGGGGATCCAGTCGTAGTGCGTGGTCCAGGCCTCGACGCGGCGAGCCATGAGCTCGGGGGCGAAGCACTCGGTGAGTGACGACGCCACGGCTTCGAGCAACGTCGCGTCCCGCACGAACGACACGTATCGGTCGCAAGCCGCGCGGACCCCGGGAACCACCGCGCGAAAGCTCTCGACGAGCGAGCGGTCGAGCCCGACGCCGCCCGCAAGCCGAAGCCAGAGTTCGAGGCCGCCCGCCGCCGGCTCGCCGGAAGCGTCGCCGTCGCTACGGCCGTCTTGCTCGTGGATACGCTCGCTCCAGACGCGCCGAAACGCGCGGGACTCGCTCTTCGCGACGATGAGCGCGTCCTTGATGGGCAAGCGCGTCTGATAATAGTAGCGATTGACTACCCAGGTTCTGAGCTCGCGCGGGGAGAGCGCGCCCGCGTGCATGCGGCGGTGAAACGGATGCCGATCATGGTAGCGCGCGCGCCCTTCTTGGCGGAGTCGCTCTTCGAGCGCAGCTTGCTGCGTCATGGCACGACCTGCATTCCGTCGAACGCGACTTCCCAACCTGCGCGAGCGACCCGTTCGCGCTCGCGCGAGCGGGCGACGAGCATCGGATTCGTGTTGTTCACGTGCGTGTAAATGCGGCGCTTCACGGGGAGCGCCGAGAGACCGCTCAGGCTTCCGTGCTCGCCGCCGACCGGCAGGTGCGCCATGTCCTCGGCGCGCAAACCCTCGATGCCGTGCTGCTCGAGCTCATCGGACGAGTAAAACGTGCCGTCGAAGAGCAGTGAGCTTGCGTGACCGACGCGAGCGGCGAAACCGTCGAGCGACGCGACCGACGTGGCGTAGGCGAGCGTCTCGTCACCCTGTCGAACCAAGAGCCCGACGTTGTCCCCGGGGGTCGGCTCGGCGAGGCCTTCGAGGTGTTTCGGAAGCTTGCCCGGAACGGCAAATGCCGTGAGCTCGATGCCGCTCGCGCGACCGTCGGCGAGTGGCAGCTCGACGGTGCGATCGAGCTCGAGCGTCTGCCAGGTGACGGGCCGCGGGGCACGCTCGAGCGTGCGGAATATCGCGTTTCGCTCACGCAGATGCGCTCGAACCTGCGGCGTCGCGTACACGGTGTAAGGCTGTCCTTCGCGAAGCGAGAGGAGCCCGAGGCAATGGTCGAGATCCGCGTTCGTCAGGATCACCGCGACGATGGGGGTGTGGCGGACATCTCGGGGATGAAGGTCGCGGGTTCGAGCAATTTGAACCGACACGTCCGGCGAAGCGTTCAAGAGATACGCCGTTCTGCCGTCGTCCGTCGTGACGAGGACCGAGTCCTGAGTGCGCGGCTCGACGTCGGACGAAGCGCGACGCGCGGCCGCGCAATTCGGACAGTTGCAGTTCCATTGCGGAAATCCGCCGCCCGCCGCCGACCCCAAGATTCGCGCGCGCATCAGGCGCCTGCGTCGGTCAAAACCTCCGGACCGGCGAAACTTTCGGCGTCGCGCCCGTCACGGTCGGGGTCGAAGTCTTCCTGATAGGAAGCGACCTCGGCGTCCATCTTGATGATTTCGAAATCGGGATCGAAAGTCTCCATCGGGCTAAGTCTCCATCGGGGGCTCGCCGGAGGCAAGGAGCGTCCGCGCGGGCGCGTTACGCGCACATCACTGTTTTCCACGTTCTCGGCGTCACCGGATGCGACGGGGCTCGCGTGGCATACGCGCTCGACGCGGCATTGAGCCACGCGTCAAAACGCGGACGCCGCCCGAGCTCCCGAGGCGTCGCTATGCGTTTGCCGACCGACCCCGTCTCGAGCTTCGGCCGCCGCTCCGCTTCGAACGCCCGCGGCCGGCGCGGCGCGGCACTTTTCCGCCCGCGCGGCGCGCCTCCGAAAGGCCGATCGCGATCGCTTGCTTGCGGCTCGTCACCCGCCGCCCGGAGCGACCGGAGCGCAGCGTTCCGCGCTTTCGCTCGCGCATCGCGCGTTGCACTTTTTGGGATGCTTTGGCTCCGTAGCGACGACGCCCCGACTTGCGACCGCCGGAGCTCCGAGCGCGCGAGCTCCGACCGCCGGAGCTCCGACGAGAGCGTGAACTACGACCTTTTCGACCCGTTTTGCGAGTAGCCATGGGCGCCCTTCGATCGCAAGTTCCGTACCCGAACGAGCTTCAAGGCGACGCGCGCCCTCGAAACGCGCCGCGTTCACCGGCGATCCACACGTTCGGAGGCGCGATGACGACGAGCGAAAGCGGGCCCGGCACCTCGGGAACGAGCGCCCAGGCGCGACCGTCGAAATGCGCCGCCCCCGAAGTGCCGACGAGCCATACGTCGTTCGGAGGAACGCCGGCGAGAGCGCGAGGTCCACGCACCGGTGCTTCCAGCGTTTCCCAGCGCCCTGCGACGAGGCGCGTGATTCCGTCTCGCCCGCCTTCGACGATCCACGGCGCGCCGTCGCGCTCGAGAAGCACCGAGCGGGGGTCGTCGAACGCGCGCTCCGGTGCGAGCGGGACCCAAACGTCCCCCTCGAGGCGCTCGATGCGGTCCCGGTGCAACGCGAACGCGGTGTCTCCGCCGAGCACGATGCGCACGGGCTGCCTGTGCGCCGGCGCGCGCCGCCAACCCGTCGTGCG
>DASUTR010000251.1:0-5037 GCA_036374535.1 Polyangiaceae bacterium | reverse complement strand
GACTGGGCGTGGGACGAGGGCAAAGAAGCGAGCGCGCCCATCACGCTGAACGGCGGCCAGGCCTATGATTTGAAGGTCGAGTACTTCGAGAACAGCGGCTCAGCGAGGGCGCATCTCTCGTGGTGGTGGCCCGGATTGGTGAAAGACGAGCCCGTACCTCCCGGAGCGCTCAGCGCCCCCGGCGCGTCGTGTAACGCTCCGGAGCCGCTACCCGCACCGGCGCGCACGACCGAATTTTATCGCAACGACTTCGAGGCGGAAGATCCGACCTGCTGGGCCACGAAGCCGAGCTCCGGTTGCAACGGCGTCAAGGTCTACGAACGGTCTCCCGGCGGCGGCTCCGGCATCGTGGCTATCGCGACGGGCGAACGACGCCGTTCGGGCCAAAAGGCATTACGGCTGGCCTTCGGCCTCAACGAAGACGAGGGCGGCGGTACCTTCAATCCCAATGCAACCCACGTCTTCTATCGTCACTACGACTACTACGAAGAGAATTTCGACTTCGCCGGGGGCATGAAGATAGCCCGCTTTAGCGGTCACGACTCGACGACGGGCCTCAATCAGTACAACAGCATCCTGGTCGCGCGCGCGCAGAAGACAGCGACCAACGATTACTGCGATACGAATCCGATGGGGACGATGTATCTGCAGCGCAACGATTCCAACAATGGCACTACGTACGGCGGTCAGTTTCCCAACGTTTCCTTTCCGCGCGGGCAGTGGATCAGCGTCGAAACCGAGATGAAGCTGAATACGCCGGGCGGCTCCGATGGCGAGGTGCGCGTGTACGTCGATGGCCAAAAGAAGATCGAAGCGACCGGCCTCAACTACGTGCGCGACGCCGGCGACAGCCTACCCATCAACGGCGTCCTCATGGGTGGGTGGTACTCCAACGTCGCCGGCAACATCGCCGGCTGCTTCAATCCGGATCCGCTCTCGCGCCGTTATATCGACGACGTGATCATCTCGAATCGGTACGTGGGGCCGGAGCCTACCGTGACCAGGGGTTCGAGTTGTACCGAGCAGGTCATCACGTTCACGACGCCGCTGCCCGGTACCACTCAGGTCGAGTACGGTCTGACCGCAGGCTATGGATCGTCAACGCCCGTGAACGCGACCCAGACGACCGCCCATAGTCAAACGCTGAGCGGTCTCCTATCCGGCAAGGGCTATCACTATCGGGTGAAGAGCACTTGGTCGAACGGCTATCAATACGTTTCACCCGACTACACCTTCGTCGCCAAGTAATTGCCGAAAGCTCATTGGGCCAGCGCTGGTCGTTGATACGGTCATCGACCAGCGCCGACGCGAGGCACGCTATTCCGACGAAAGCGCCGCGCCGAGCATCAATCGGGGCTGCGAACACCTCTATCGCGTGACGTACTGGGTGCTCGCGACGCCGGCGCGGTACGCGTCTTGGGCCGCGGGACTCCGACAAGACGTGATGCGGATCACGCGCACTTTCGCACATTTCCACCCGTTACGGGTTCGTCCGCTGACGCGCGCGCCAGGTTACGCGCGGGGCTGCGGCTCGTCGTCGTCCGCATCGGCGGCGCCCTCTTCTTCGAGGATCGCGCCGTGGCACTTCTTGAACTTCTTGCCCGACCCGCACGGACACGGGTCGTTGCGCCCGATCTTCGGCGCTGCGGCCGCGGGGGGCCGCCGAACGCTCGCTTGGGAGGCGTCCTGTGCGTCGCGCAGTTGATTCATCGCCTGAAGCGGATCGTCGGCCTCACCGGGGTGGCGGGCGACGGCGTGCGCGAGCTCGTCCTGATAACGCCGTTCGGCTTCCTGCTCCTGCGCGGCGACTTCTTCCTTCCGCTGGATGCGCGCTTCGAAGAACTTCACGAGCGCGCTCCCCGAAACCTTCGCCATCATGTTCAAGAAGAGGTTGTAGCCCTCCTTCTTGTATTCGTTCTTCGGGTCGCGCTGTCCGTAGCCGCGCAGGCCGATGCCGTCGCGCAGATGCTCCATGTTCGAGAGGTGCTCGACCCACGCTTCGTCGATGGTCTCCGTGTAGAAACGGCGGAAAACCCTGAGCGCGATCTCGATGCCGAACTCTTTCTCGCGCGACTGGTAGATCTCCTCCGCTTCCGAATACAGGCGCTTCACGACGGCGTCGGCTTCGCCGAGCTCTTCGACGCCCGCCTTCGGCTCGACCCCGAAGTGCTCTTGAAAACCCTTGCGGAGACCCTGCCAATCCCAATCTTCGGGCGGACGGTTCTCGGGACAGCTCTCCTCGACGATGGCGCTGACGACACGGTCGCAGAGGTCGAGCACGCGCTCGCGCTGTTCCGAAAGTCCCGGAGGAACCGCCTCGACGAGCTCGTCGTACACCGAGACGGGCGTGCGCTGGCGCCGCCCCTCGATGTCGAGCTTCACGCCCCAGAGCTGATACACCTCGTGCTGGAGCGCCGGGAGCTCCACGAGCTTTTCGGCCTTCTCGAGCTCGTCGCGCGACGGATAGCGAATCTTGCCGTTCTCTTTCGACGAGCCGACCGGCGGATCGCAGAACATTCCGATGAGCGCGCCGATGGGGCCGACGATCGCTTCCTTGATCTCCGGATCGACCGCGATGGAGCGCGCCCTGCCCGTGGTCTTCCCGGTTTCGTCGATTTCCTCCGGCTGGTACCGCCCGGCGAGGAGCTGCTGGCGGAGGCTGTACACCGTCTTCCGCTGAGCGTTCATCACGTCGTCGTACTCGAGCAGATTCTTGCGAACGTCGAAGTTTCGCTCCTCGACCTTGCGCTGAGCGTTCTCGATGCTGCGCGTGACGAGGGGGTGCTCGATGGGCTCGTCGTCGGGCATGCCCATGCGATCCATCAGGTTCTTCACGCGGTCGCCCGCGAAGATGCGCATGAGGTCGTCTTCGAGCGAGAGATAGAACTTCGAGTAGCCGGGGTCGCCCTGGCGTCCGGCGCGACCGCGCAGCTGATTGTCGATACGCCGCGACTCGTGCCGCTCGGTACCGATGATGTGGAGCCCGCCGAGCTCGACCACTTCGTTGTGCTCTTCCCCGCACGCGGCTTCGTGCTTCTCGACGAGCTTCGCGAACGCTTCGGGGTCGTCGTCGGGCGAGACGCCTTTGTTCTTCATTTCGAGGCGGGCGATCATCTCCGGGTTGCCGCCGAGGATGATGTCGGTGCCGCGGCCCGCCATGTTCGTGGACACGGTGATGGCGTGCTTTCGGCCCGCCTGCGCGACGACGTAGGCCTCGTTCTCGTGATGCTTGGCGTTCAAGACGTTGTGCTTGACGCCTTTTTTCGTCAGGATGCGGCTGATCGCGCCGCTCTTCTCGACGCTCGTCGTACCGACGAGCACGGGGCGGCCGGCCTCGTGGTGGCCGAGGATGTCGCGCACGAGCGCGTTGAACTTCTCGCGCTCCGTCTTGTAGACCACGTCGTGGTCGTCCTTCCGGACGCCCGTCTTGTTCGTGGGGATCTGGACCACGTCGAGCTTGTAGGTCGAGGCGAACTCCGACGCTTCCGTCTCCGCCGTTCCGGTCATACCGGCGAGCTTCTTGTAGAGGCGGAAGAGGTTCTGGAACGTGATCGTCGCCATCGTGCGGCTCTCCTCCTGGATCCGCACGTTTTCCTTGGCCTCGACCGCCTGGTGCAAGCCGTCGCTCCAGCGGCGCCCGGCGAGCACGCGACCCGTGAACTCGTCGATGATGAGCACTTTGCCGTCTTGCGAGACCATGTAGTGCTGGTCGCGCTTGTACAGGGCGTGCGCGCGGAGGAGCTGGTTCAAGATGTGGAGCTGCTGCACGCTGACGGGGTCGTACAGATTCCGGACGCCGACGGCTTTTTCCACGTACTCGACGCCTTCGTCGGTGAGCGTGGCGCTCCAGCCCTTCTCGTCGACGTTGTAGTGCTCGTCCTTGCGCAGGCGCGTCACCACCTCGTTCAAGGTGCGGTATTTCTCGCTCGCGGCCTCGGCGGGACCCGAGATGATGAGCGGCGTTCGCGCTTCGTCGATGAGGATCGAGTCCACCTCGTCGACGATCGCGAAATTCAGCGCGCGCTGCGTGTAGTCGAGCGCCGAATGCTTCATGTTGTCGCGGAGGTAGTCGAAGCCGTACTCGTTGTTCTGGCCGTAACAGATGTCCGAACGGTACGACCGCCGCTTCTCGTCGTCGTCCTGGCCGTTCACGATCGTGCCGATCGAGAGGCCGAGGAAGTTGTAGATGCGCCCCATCCACTCGGCGTCGCGCTTGGCCAGGTAGTCGTTCACCGTGATGAGATGCACGCCCTTGCCCTCGAGGGCGTTCAGATAGACGGGGAGCGTCGCGACGAGCGTCTTGCCTTCACCGGTTCGCATCTCGGCGATGCTGCCCTTGTGGAGCACCATGCCTCCGACGAGCTGCACGTCGTAGTGGCGCATCTTGAGGACGCGCCGCCCGGCTTCGCGGCAGACCGCGAACGCTTCGACGAGGATGTCGTCGAGCGTCGCGCCGTTGTCGAGCTTCTCCTTGAACTCGGGCGTCTTCGCCTGGAGCTCGGCGTCGGAGAGCGCCTTCATCGACTCTTCGAGCCCGTTGATCTGGACGACCATGGGCTGGATGCGACGGAGGGCTCGCTCGTTGGAGGTTCCGAAGACTTTCTTGGCGATCCAGGTAAACATCGAGAGCGCGCGCTTCCGTTACTACAAACCGGGGAGCTCGGGACTTCCCGGGTTCGGGTCGGCCGGCCGCTGCGCCGAAAGGACGCGTGCTTGGGCCCTGACGAAGAGGCAGCCAACGTAGTCCTTCGCCGCGAGCCATGCCAGGGCACGCAAAAATTACCGCCTGATTCGCCGAGCTCGGACGGCGAAGCCGCTCCGAGCGAACGCGCCCGGGGAATTCCCCGCGCCGGCGACCTGGTACCGGTTCCAGTGTCGGTGCGCACCGCGTAGCTGCTCGGGAAAATCGCGCTAGAATGGTGGGCTTGGTGGAAGGGACGACGACGATGGTGAGGACGATTCGACGCTGGTGCGTGGGGGCTCCGTTCGCCCTCGTGCTCGGGGGGCTCGCGCTTCCGGTGAGCTGCGCGGGAGCGA
>DASUTR010000250.1:0-5709 GCA_036374535.1 Polyangiaceae bacterium | reverse complement strand
ACCCATTTTCTCAAACTATAGCCCTTTCAAAGTTGGAGGGGCCGCGCCGGCAGCCCCGCAAGGGCCTCAGCGATGTTCGAGCTTGGCTGCTGCAGAGGGATCGACGAACCAGACGCCACGGCGCGCCAGCTGGACGGGAGTCGCGTTCGGGTCCCACGGACCCTCGAGCGCTCGCGCGACCGCGTCCGCCTTGCCCGCGCCCGCGACGAGCACGACGCGGCGTGCAGCGCCGAGAATCGCAGGCGGCGTCAGCGTCAGGCGTGCCGGGGGGGGCTTCGGGCCGATGACGGGGAGGACGCGGCGCGTCGCTTCGTGCAGCGATTCGGCCCCGGGAAAGAGCGACGCCGTGTGGCCGTCTTCGCCCATTCCGAGGACGAGAACGTCCAGTGCGTCGGGCAGGAGCGCTTCATAGGCGCGGGCGGCAGCCTCTCGATCGGGGTTCTCGCCCTCCATTCGGTGCACCTGATGGGGGGGGATCGGCACCCGGTCGAGCAGCGACTCCTTCGCCATGCGGTAGTTGCTCTCGGGGTGATCGGGCGGAACGGCTCGTTCGTCGCCGAAAAAGACGTGGACCGCGAGCCAGGGCACGGCCGTAGAGCACGCAAGCGCCTCGTGCATCGCGCGCGGCGTGCTCCCGCCCGCGAGAGCGAGCGTGACCCGCCCTTTTTCGGCCGCGACCTCCGCCAGAACCTGGGCGAGCCAGTCGGCTGCGCGCGCAGGAAGCTCCGCAGTCGGTAGTACCCGAAGCTCGACACCTTCCGTCTCACTCATGAAAACTCCCGCCAAGGCCTTACGCCGATTTTTCGCTCGCGTCTTCCCCCGGCCTCGTGGCGCATCGTCTCGGTAATGCTGCGCCCCGACGCGACCGGCGCTATGGTGCCCCCGATGTCCGTCGAGTCCCTCGAGCCGAACCGCGTTTTGGCGGGCCGGTACCGACTCGAAGCCCGCCTCGGCGCGGGCGGCATGGGCGCCATCTGGCGAGCCGAGCACCTCGTGCTGAAGGCGCCCGTCGCGGTCAAGCTCATCGACCGAGACGCCGTTCCCGACGACGACACGTTGGCGCGCTTTCTGCGGGAGGCGCAAGCGGCGGCGACGCTGCGCAGCCCGCACGTGGTGCAAATCATCGACTACGGCATCGACGGGAAGATCCCGTTCATGGTGATGGAGCTCCTCGAGGGCGAAAATCTCGCCCAGCGCTTGAAGCGCATGCGGCGCCTGTCACGTCAGGAAACGGCGCGGATCTTGACGCAGGTCGGCCGCGCCGTTCAGCGCGCGCACGAAGCCGGCGTCGTCCACCGTGACCTCAAGCCCGAAAACGTCTTCCTGGTGCGCAACGAGGACGACGAGATCGCCAAGGTGCTCGACTTCGGCGTCGCCAAGCTCGAGCGCGCGAACCTCGGCGCCGAGGGCACGCGCACGCGCACCGGCTCGATCCTCGGCACGCCGTATTACATGAGCCCGGAGCAAGCTCAGGGCAACAAGACGGTCGACTACCGCTCCGACCTCTGGTCGCTCGGCGTCATCGCCTTCGAGTGCATCGTCGGGAAGCGCCCGTTCTTCAGCGACGGCCTCGGCGATCTGGTGCTCACGATCTGCGTGCGCGATCTGCCGGTTCCCTCGGATTCGGCGCCGGTGCCGCTCGGCTTCGACGCGTGGTTCGCGCGCGCGTGCCATCGCGAGCCCGGTCAGCGCTTCCAATCGGCGCGCGAGCTCACCGAGGGGCTCCGCGATGCGCTCGGCATCGAGGGGCTCTCGACGGATACGCCGGAAATCGTCGTCAAGGGGGACGGCGGGCCGAAAAGCAGCGCCCCGACGTCGACCACGACTCCGACGCTCGCCGGCGACTCGGTGGCGCTGTCGACTGCCTCGCGCCGGCGCGCGGATCCGGACGCAGCCACGGTCGCGGCCGGCCCGAACGACGACGTGCCGGCGCCCACCGAAGCGCTGTTCGGAACGACTCAGGCGCACTTGCCGGAGCCGCGTAACAACACGAGCATCGTCTTCATGGTCGCGGGCGCCGCGCTCGCGGCCGGAATCGTGGGCGGCTTTCTGTTCTTGAGGAAGTCGGCGCCTGCGAACGACGAGCTCGATACGCGCACGAGCTTCGTCCCTGCCGCGACCGACTCGGCTCCCGTTGCCGGCAATCCGCCGCCCGCGACACGCGAGAACGAGACCGCGGACGCCGGCGGTGCGCCCGATCCCGAAGCGACCAGGGACGCCGGCACCGACGCCGCAAGCCTCGACGCCGCGGTCGCCGACGCTGCGGCCGCCGACGCGGGGGCTCCCGAGCGGCCGGCTCCGGCAGGCCGACAGCCGGAGCCTGCGGTCGACGCGAGCGTCGCTCCCGCGAGCGACGCCGGCTGGCAGAAGCCCGATTGGGCGAAGCCGGACAACGAAATCCCCATTCGCCGAGGACCCGGCGAAGAGGACGACAAGATCGTGATTCCGAAAGAGGAGTAGCCGGCGCCGGTGCGCTAGCCTTCGGTCCATCGACAATTTTTTCTCGACGCTGCCGGAGATCGAGCGCTTCGCGGACGTGACGGAGGCGCGCTTCTACGCGAACGCCCCGGAGGAGTGGCTCGTCGTCATCACGGACGTGCGCGGCTCGACGCGCGCCATCGAAGCCGGACGCTACCGTGACGTGAACGCGCTCGGCGTGGCGTCGATCGTCGCGCTCAGGAACGCGCTGCCCGACCTCGAGCTTCCGTACGTGTTCGGCGGCGACGGCGCGACGCTGCTCCTGCCCGGCGAGCGGCGCGCCGAATGCGAAGCGGCGCTCCGCGGCGTGAGGAAGATCGCCGTGACGACGTTCGACCTCGAGCTTCGCGCCGGCATCGTTCCGGTGGCGGAGCTCACGCGTGCGGGCTACCCCGTGCGCGTCGGACGCTTCCGGGTGAGCCCGCACGTCCGGCTCGCCATGTTCAGCGGCTCCGGGTTCTCGCGCGCGGAACGCTGGGTGAAGAGCCCGGACGAAGGGCCGCGTTTCGCCGTCTCCGAAGAGGGTCCGAGCGCGGCGAGCCTGGAGGGCTTCGAATGCCGCTGGCAGCCCGTGAAGAACCGCCGCGGACAGATCGCGAGCCTCATCGTCATGGCGCTCGCCGAGGACGACGCGGAACGCGCGCGCATCTACCGGCACACCATCCACACGCTCGAGAACGCACTCGAAGAGGACGCGGGTCATCCCATCTCGCTCGGGGGGCTGCGCCTCGGCGCGATTTTCGGCGACTTCTCGATCGAAGCGCGCCTGCGCTCGGGAGAAAAGCAAGGACCCGCTTACGACGCCGCGCGCAAGACAGCGCACAACAAGTCGCTCATCGGCAGAACGCTCATCGGCCTCAAGTCCCAGGCGGGCGGCTTCGACGGCGGCGCGTACCCCGCCGAGCTCGTAGCGAACACGGATTTTCGCAAGTTCGACGAGGCCCTGCGCATGGTGCTCGACGTATCGAGCGAGCAGCTCGCCGTGATCCGCGAAGAGCTCGAAGCCGAGCGCCGGCGCGGCGACATCGTTTACGGCATCCACACCGCGCCGTCGGCGCTCATCACGTGCTTCGTCAAAGCGTACGCGGGCGATCACGTGCACTTCGTGGACGGCGCGAACGGCGGCTACGCGCTCGCCGCGCGCGAGCTCAAGCAGCAGCTCGCAGAGCGCGGCCGCTAGAAGCGGCATCGAGGCGGCACCGGGGCGTCACCGGGCGGGCGCGCGCCCGTTCACGGTGTTCGCCGAGCCGCGAAGCGCGATGACGGCCGCCGTCACCACGAAGAGCGCGGCCGGCCAGAATTCGGGGCGCGGCAGCTCGCGAAAAACGACCCACGCGAGGATTCCGGCGAACACGAATTGACCCACGTTGCAGACGCTGACGACGTTGCCACGGAAGTGCTTCATCGCGCCGTTCAGGAGCGAATGGCCGACGACCGTGGGCACGACGGCCAGCGCGAGCAACAAGAGCCATTCGCGCGCCGGGAGCGCGAACAGGCTCGGTAGCCTCGCCGCGCCCGCGACGAGGCACGTCAGGCCCGCGATCGCGTAGAGCGGCACGACGTAGAGCCAGATCGAAGGGATATCGCGGTTGCGCCGCCCGAGCGAGAGGTAGAGGGCGAAGAGCAGCATGGAGACGAAGCACACGAGGTCACCCGCAAGCTCGCCGGAACGCACGTCTCCGGCCGACAGCACGACGACACCCATCAGGCCGAGCGCCGTCGCGAAAAGCTCGAGCTTCTGGATCCGCTCACGGGCGACGAAGAAGAGTAAGAAAGGCATGGCGAGCGGCACCATGTTCACGATGAGCGACGCGTTCGCGGCGAGCGTCGAGCGCGCGCCGATCACCCAGGTGACGAAATGCGCCGCCAGCACGAGGCCCGGCACGACGGACCGCCGCAGCGACGCGAGCCCGAACGCTCCCGCGTGACGGCGACGCGCTCGCACGAAGAGCGGCGAGAGAAGCAGCGCCGCGGCGACGAGCCGGAAACCCGAGAGCAGCACGGGGTCGACCGTGCTCGCCTTGATGAAGATCACGGCGGTCGAGCAAGCGAACACACCGACGAACAATAGTAAGGAGGGAACGAGCACGGCGGGCGACCGTCCGCGCGAAGCGGACCGAGACTCTGATAGCATCGCGGCCATGCCGCTCATCGACATGCCGCTCGCCGAGCTCGAGGCATACGGCGGGAGGAACCCGAAACCCGGGGACTTCGACGACTATTGGGAGCGCGCGCTCGCCGAGCTGCGCGCCGTAGACCCGAAGGTCGAGCTCGCTCCTGCAGCGTTCAAGGCCGGATTCGCCGAATGCTTCGACCTCTGGTTCACCGGCACGCGCGGCGCGCGCGTGCACGCGAAGTACCTTCGGCCCAAACAGCGCTCGGCGCCGGGTCCGGCGCTGCTCGAGTTTCACGGTTACTCGGGCAACAGCGGCGATTTTTCGGAGAAGCTCGGTTGGGTCGCTGCCGGGTTCTCCGTCGCGGCGCTCGACGTTCGCGGACAGGGCGGAAAGAGCGACGACGCGGGCGGCGTCCACGGCACGACGCTCCAGGGACACATCGTGCGCGGACTCGCCGACGAGCCTGACCAGCTCCTCTTTCGTCACGTCTTCCTCGACACGGCGCTGCTCGCACGCATCGTCATGGGCTTCGACGAGGTCGACGCCGAGCGCGTGGGCGCGCGCGGCGCGTCGCAGGGCGGCGCGCTCACGCTCGCGTGCGCCGCGCTCGAACCGCGCATCAAACGCGCCGCGCCCGTTTACCCGTTCCTCTGCGACTACCAGCGGGTTTGGGAGATGGACCTCGCGAAGGACGCCTACTCCGAGCTCCGGCACTTCTTTCGCCGCCACGATCCGACGCACGAACACGAAGCCGAATGGTTCCGCAGGCTCGGCTACATCGACGTGCAGCACCTCGCGCCGCGCATCCGCGCGACGGTGATGATGGCGATCGGCCTCATGGACACGGTGTGTCCACCCTCGTCGCAGTTCGCCGTGTACAACAAGATCCGCTCGGCGAAGTCGCGCGTCCTCTACCCCGACTACGAGCACGAGGATCTCCCCGGCTGGAGCGATCGCGAATGGGAGTTCTTCGCGCCGCTGCTCGGGTGATCGCGCCGTTCGTCGCGTCACGGCCGCTCGGCCCCGTGTAAAATTATTCCGGCATGAAAATGACAGGTGCGCGGGCCGGCTGGTGTTACACTGCCGAGTCCGAGGTTTGCGATGGCCGGGCGCT
>DASUTR010000249.1:0-5787 GCA_036374535.1 Polyangiaceae bacterium | reverse complement strand
GCTCGGCCACGGCCTGCGCGTTTCTGCCCGGCGTCTGCGCGACGTAGATGCCGCGCTCGCTCGCGAAAGCGACGTCGATGTTACGCGTGCCGGCGCCGGCGCGAATCACGAGATTGAGCGACTTTCCCGCGGCGAGCGCGTCGGCGGTGACTTCCGTCCCGCGCACGACGAGGACGTTTACGCCCTCGAGCCGGCCGGGGAGCTCGGAACCGGCGATCCGAGGCTCGTATTCGACCTCGACGCCGAGGTCACGCATCTCGTCGAGGGCGTCCTCGCTCAGCCGATCGGCGACCAAAACGCGCATGGGGCGCGCCTTTTATCACAGGACGGGATTCGAAGGCACGTCGCCGTGCGATTCCGTCATGCGACGCGCGTGCGCTTGCCCGAAATGACGAGCTCGACCGAGCCGTCGCCGCCCTGCTCCAGCCATTCGGCGAGCTCGAGCTGAGCGGCACGCGAGAAACGCGCCTCGAAGGCGCCTTCCTTGACGGTCGTCGCGAAGACGCCGTCGTCGTCGAGACGAAGCGCCTTGGGCTCGAGCGGCTGTTCGCTGCCGTCGAAGAGCACGAGCACGGGACCGCTCGCGGTCGCTCGGACCGCCTCGACGAAGTAGGGTGCGCCTTCGACCGTGAAGTACGTCCAGTCGTAGCCGTTCGTCAGGATGAAGCGGCCGTCGTCGGGATGGCGCGCAATCCAGCTCGCGAAGGCGCGGGCCATACCGCGGTGGGCCACGAGCTCGCCGTCGTGGAAGAAGCGCCCGTCGCGGTCGAGGCGAATGGTGCTCTCCCTGGAACGCCCTTCGGGCGCGGGTAGTCGGAAAAAGTCGGGATGGTCGCCGGGACGCACGCTTTCGGCAGATCTTCCCGGGGCGAGGGCCGTACGACAAGCAGCCGCCGGAAATTCCCGAGGTTTCGGGGTGAGGCGGGCGTGTAAGTGCGGGGCCTCGTCCCCGTTCAGGAGATAGCCATGAAGGTTCGCACGGTCGCGGCGCTCGCCGCCTTGGGCATGACGTTCACGAGTCTTTCGGTCTGGTCGCTCACCGACCCGGACGAGCGCGTGCGTCCCGACGACCAGGGGCGCTGGGTCGACCGGCGAACGCCTCCACCCGAGACGAGCGACGACAGCGCGAGCTTCGCGCTCCGCGGCACGCTCGGCGTCACGGGCCGGCTCGCGCACTCGAGCCTCGCTTCGGATCGCGATTCGGAGACGTTCGTGCTCGTCACCGTCAAAGCGGACGACCGCGGCGGCGCTCGCCGCGCCGAGCGGCACCTGTCGATCGTCCTCGATCGCTCGGGCTCGATGGCGGGGAAACGGCTCGAAAACGCCGTCGCGGCCGCCCGCGGCGCCGTCGAACGTCTGAACGACGACGACACCGTGAGCGTCGTCGAATACTCGACGAGCGCGCGCGAGCTCGTCCCCGCGACGCGCCTCGACGCGAGCTCACGCTTCCGTATCTCGAGCGAGATCGGGCGCCTGACGGCGAGCGGCGACACGTGCATCTCCTGCGCGCTCGACACGACGCTCGGCACCATGCGCGGCCAGCGCGGAGCGGTGGAACGCGTTCTCTTGATCTCCGACGGCGAAGCGACCACGGGGATTCGCGACATCGACGGCATGCGACGCGTCGCCTCGAGCCTCGGCAACATGGGCGCAACGGTGACGACGATCGGCGTCGACGTCGACTACAACGAGCGCATGATGGCCGCGATCGCTCGGGAAACGAACGGGCGGCACTACTTCGTATCGTCGCCCGAGGGCCTCGCGCGCATCTTCGACGAGGAGCTTCGCGGCCTCGAGCGCACGGTCGCACGCGACGCTCGGCTCGAGCTCGAGTTCGCGCCGGGCGTCGAGCTCGAAGAGATCGTGGATCGTACCTTCGATCGGCAGAGCTCGCGCGCCGTCGTGCCGCTCGGCGCGTTCGCGGCGGGCGAAGAGCGCAGCGTGCTCGCGCGCGTGCGAATTCCGCGCGGCGCCGCCGGCGAACGGGACGTCGTGACCGCGCGCATCGCGTACGACGATCTCGGCTCGGGCTCGCGCACCCGCGACGAGGCGCGTCTCGCCGTGGCCCTCACGAGCGACGGGTCGAGCGCTACCTTCGACCCTATCGTGAAGGAGCGCGTCGATCGCAGCGGCACCGTGACGGCCCTCGACGAAGCCAACCGCTTGTTCGAGTCCGGCGACGCCGAAGCCGCCCGCCGCCGCGTGAAGGACGAGCTCGACAAGGTGCGAACCGGTCGCTCCGCCGCGGTAGCGAACGCGCCTGCTCCGGCCAAGCGCGGCCTCGACGACAACTTCGCGCGCCAGGAAGCCGCGCTCGGCTCCGCGCTCGGCGGCTTCGCCGAGCCCCCGCCGGCCGCGGCCCGCGACGCCGTCGCGCTCAAGAAGAGCAAGAGCGTGCTCAAACAGAATCAGGCGGAGGCGAGCGATCTCGCGCGGTAGCGCCGGCGAGATTCGCACCGAACGCGGCCGACGGAACTTCGACCCCGAACTCTTCGTCGAAGTCGGGGCTCGCACGAGAGCGCGTAGGTGCCGTACCCCGCGCGGGACGAGCGCCGCAGCGAGGATTGCAGCCCATGGCGCAGCGACCCTGCGATCCCCATCGGCCCGTGGTTTACACGCCGGCTCGGGCGCTCGCTCAGCACCCGCCGGCGCTTCGTCGGTCCGAAGCAAACCGTGCCGGCGCCATCCGTGCCGAACGAGCCACGTTTGCGCGGCCGAAACGCTCACCCAGCGCGCCATGGCGCCGTGAAAGAGCGGACCGGCTCGCGCTAGCCGTTCGCTGCGCGCTCGAAAGCCGTCGAAATGGACGGCCGAAGAAAACGCGTCGATGCCCGGCCCGAGACGCTGCGCCGTGTGCTTTCGAAAATTCGCGAGCACGTAGACGAGCGCGTTTCGAACGGCGCGCGGCGACGTGAGCTCACGCCCGTGCCACCGGTCGGCCCAGAAGCGCCCGCGGCGAAAGACCAGGCTGTTCACGGAGCGAGCGATGCGGACGGCGACGCTTCGAACCCCCGACGACTGAGCGCGCGCGTCGCTCGCCTCGACGAGGAGGTGAACGTGGTCGTGCTGAACGGAGAAGTGAAGCACGCGAAACGAGCGCGGCGAGCGCCGGGTCGGGCTCCGGCCCGCTTGCCGCCCCAGGTGCTGGGGAGACTCAGCGGCTGCTGCTTCCAGGCGGGGCGGCGGGGTGCGCGGACGGGCGTGGGCATGAGCGAAAACGGGACGGACGGGGATGAATTTCGAAGGTGGCGCCGGGGAATCCGCCCATCGGTCTTTAATAGAGTGAAGTTCGCGCCTGCCCCGCGCTACCCCGCAGCGCTCAGCCGGATCGGCGTGCGGGCGCGGCGTCCGCGCTTTTTCCGACGTGCGCTTGGGTGCCGGCGCGTACCACCCCCTGAGCGCGCGCAGGCCGAGGCCGAGCACGCGATGGGGGGGTGGTCGGCGGCGCGCAAGCCGAAGGCCGAGCACCGACGGGTCGGGGGCAGCCACGCGAATCCAAGGGCCCGCGCTCCACGCGGCGCGCCATGCCGACGCCGAGCGGTGAGCGCGTTATGCCGACGCCGTGGGGCGCGCGCTCGGTTCGATGCGGTGTTCGCGAGCGGCCGCGCGGCGCTCGACGTGGTCGATGACCGCGCTCGCAACGTCGAGGCCCGTCGTCTTTTCGATGCCCTCGAGGCCGGGCGACGCGTTGACTTCGAGGACGAGCGGCCCGTCGCGGCTCTCGAGCAGGTCGACGCCCGCGATATCGAGACCGAGAATGGCCGCCGCCTGCACGGCGGTGCGCTCGAACTCGGGGTCGAGCTCGATGCGCTCGCCCACCCCGCCGCGATGCACGTTGCTGCGAAATTCCGAGCCGCGTGCCGTGCGCGCCATGGCCGCGACGACGCGGCCGCCCACGACCAAAGCTCGCACGTCGCGGCCCCGGCTTTCGCCGACGAAGCGCTGGATGAGCACGTTCTGGCGCGCGCTGTGAAGCGCCTGGACGACGGCTTCCGCGGCCTCCGTCGTTTCGGCGAGAACGACGCCGATACCCTGCGTGCCTTCGAGCAGCTTCACGACGACGGGCGCGCCGCCGAGCTGCTCGACGGCGGGACGGATGGCGTCGCTCTTGCGCGCGAACGCGGTTCGCGGGACGCGCAAGCCACGCGCCGCGAGCCGCTGCGCGCCGTAGAGTTTGTCGCGACACGCCGCGAACGCTTCGGCCGAGTTCGACGCGAGCGAGCCGAGCGCTTCGAGCTGGCGGACGACCGCGAGGCCGAACGTCATCGAAGAACCGCCGATGCGCGGCACGACGGCGTCCGGAGCATCGAACCGCTCGCCGTCGTAGAAGAGCGCCGGCTCGTCGCGATCGACGAGCAAGCTGAAGCGCATGGTATCGTAGGCTTTCGCGACGTGGCCGCGCTTCCTCGCGACGTCGCAAAGCCTCCGCGAGCTGTACGAACGGGCGTTGCAGGTGAGGACGACGAGCTTCAGCACGGTTTCGCCGCTTCCTCGGAGCGCGACGAGCGCGCTCGCGCGCCCGTCAACACGAAGCGCCGCCCCACGTCGACGAGGAACGCGCCGAGCGCGCTACGTCCGAGCAACATCCGATAGATCATGTTCTTGCGATCGACGAGGCCGAGCTCGATGCGCCGGCGGACGGGACCCAAGTGGATGCCGACCTGGACGAACAGGCGCGGCTCGGCATGGCCGCTCGTCGAGCGCACACGCCCGCGCCGATGAATGGAGGCTTCGACCGTGACGCGGCGCTCCGGAAGCCGGCGGTGCAAGCGAACGTCGAAGCGCACGCGCCCGCGCGGAAGCTCACGCACATTTTCGACGTGCAGCGCGCTCGTGCGCGCGCCGGTGTCCACTTTCGCCGGCAGGCCTCGCACCCCCCAAGCGGGGATGTCGACGAATTCGGCGGCGCCGATGACGAGCGGCCGGCGCGCTCGCACGTTCAGGCGTCCTTCCGCGCTTTCCCCTCGGCCGGCAGGAGCCGCTCGCGAAAATCGCTGATGGTGCGCGTGATGCCTTGTTCGAGCGACACCTGCGGTTCGAAGCGGATGAGCTTCTGCGCCTTCGTGATGTCGGGTTTTCGCTGCTTCGGATCGTCGGAGGGGAGCGGGCGACGCTCGATCGACGACTTCGAGCCCGTGAGACGATTCACGAGGTGCGCGAGCTCTGCCACCGTAAACTCCGTGGGATTGCCGAGATTCATCGGACCGTCGAGCTTCGAGAGCCGCGCGATGCGCAGAAAGCCCTCGATGAGGTCGTCGACGTAGCAGAAGGAGCGCGTCTGCGTGCCCTCACCGAAAAGCGTGAGCGGCCGGCCCTCGAGCGCCTGAACGATGAAGTTCGAGACGACGCGACCGTCGTTGAACGCCATGCGCGGGCCGTACGTGTTGAAGATGCGCGCGATGCGCACGTCGAGCCCCCAAGTGCGGGACGCGTCCATGAGCAGCGTCTCGGCGCCGCGCTTTCCCTCGTCGTAGCAGGAGCGCTCGCCGACGGGATTCACGTTGCCCCAGTACGACTCCGGTTGCGGGTGCACCGTGGGGTCGCCGTATACCTCCGAGGTGCTGGCATGCACGATCGTGCATTTTCGTCCGCGCGCCATCTCGATCAGACGCAGCGCGCCCATCACGCTGGTCGTGAACGTCGCATACGGGTCGTGCTGGTAGTGCACGGGCGACGCCGGGCACGCGAAGTTGAAGACCATCTGCGCGTAGACGTGCAGAGGATCGCGAACGTCGCCCGAGTGGAAGTGAAAATGTGGATCGCGAGCAGCGCGCGAGAGATTCGAGA
>DASUTR010000248.1:0-2805 GCA_036374535.1 Polyangiaceae bacterium | reverse complement strand
GAAGGCGTCGCGTACGTGAGCTTCGACGGAGTCATGCTGGCCGCGTTCACGGAGCAACTCGCTCGCCACGGGCTCGAATACGTGACCGACGCGAGCAATCTCGACCGCTCGGCGTCCGTGGATCGGCTCGAAATGCAGCGCTTTCGCCAGGCCGTGGTCCGGCGAAAGCGCGCGGCGCCGCCCCGGCTCGACTTCGGTCGTGCCGAACGCCTCTGGTTCGCGTCGAGCGCCGAGCCGGCGGCTCGCGGCGACGTGAAGGGAACCACGCCGGTGCGCTTCAAGACTCTTGCAGGGCCCGTGCTCGAGACGACCGTCGCCGAGCTGAAGCTCGCGCTCTACGAGCTCGGGCGCGTCTGGCCGGAGGCACTGAGACTCGACGATCTGAGCGAGCGCGTCGCCCAGCGCCTCGGCTCGGGCGTAACGCCGGATGCGCTCGCGACGCTGCTGCTCGACTCGGGCGCGAGCGTCGCGGCGCGCGCCTTTTTTCGCCGTCCCCGCTCCGTTCACGCTCCCTCGCGAACCCCGTGCGCAGCCGCCTCGGCGCGGCTCGACGCGAGCCGCGGCCGCGACGTGACGAACCTTCATCACGAGCCCGTGAAAATCGACGTCGCGTTCCACCGCGAGCTCTTGTCCCTGCTCGACGGCACGCGAGACCGCGCGCGCCTGACGCGCGACGTTTCCGACGCGATCGAATCGGGGCGTATCGCCGTTCCCGGAATCGATCCCAACGCGCGCGCCCGCTTTGAAGGCCTCGTGCAGCGCGAGGTGGACGCCGGTCTCGAGCGCCTGGCGCGCTTGGCGCTGCTCCTCGCCTGACCTACTTCACGACCGTTTCGGTGAGCATCGCGATCGACTTCACGCCGCCCGCGCGCACGAGGTCGATGGTCTCGACGACGGTGGCGTAGGGCACCTGGTCGTGAGCGTCGAAGAAGAGCGTCTTCTGGTTCTTCGCCGCCAGCATGCGGATGACGCGGCCCTGCACCTCGGGCTTCGTGAGCACCGTCTGGTTCGCGCGAATGACGCCGGCCTTGTCGACGGTGAGCACGAGGGGCTTCGTGTCGTTCGGGTTCGGCTCCGCGTCCTTTTCCGACTTCGGAAGGTTCATCCAGAACGTCCGCGTCATCATGGTCGTCACGATCATGAAGATGATGAGCACGCACAGCACGACGTCGACGAGCGGCGTCACGTTGATGATCGGTGCCGGACGCGCTTTCTTGCCGCCGCTCGGGGCTGCCGTCATTCCCATGGCCTCATCCCTTCTTGTCGTTGACCTTGAGGAGGATTCCGCGGAACCCGACCTCGGAAACCAGCGCGAAGACGTCGCGCACCTTCTTGTAGGGCGCCATGTGGTCCATCTTGAGGAGGAGCGAGCGCTTCGGATCCTGAGTGTGGAGCTCGGTCACCTTGGCCTTGAGCTGCCTCGGGTCGATCTTTTGCTTGTCCAGGATGATCGAGCCGTCGACACCGACCGTGAGCTCGAAGGGGTTCACCTCTTTGGACTTCTGGTCCGCGGTGACCGCCTTCGGAAGCTCGAGCATCGCGCCTTCGCTGAGGGCGGGTGCGATCACCATGAAGATGATGAGCAGCACCAGACACACGTCGACGAGCGGGGTGATGTTGATGTCGGGACTAGGCTGCGTGAGACTTTTTGACGTGCTGGTCGGCGCGCCCATGATGATTCTCCATCTCGTCGAGTAGCTCGCCCACGGACCGGCTGAGGGCGAGCTCGATCGTCGCCACGCGGCCCGTGAGGTAGTTGAACATCACGACCGCCGGGATCGCGACCATGAGACCGAACGCGGTTTCGACCAGCGCTTCGGCGATACCGGTCGAGATGGCGGCCATACCGGCCGAGCCCGCCGAGCCGATGCCCTGGAACGCGGCGATGATGCCGACGACGGTGCCGAGGAGGCCCACGAACGGCGCGATCGAGCCGACCGTAGCGACGATGCTCATGCCTCGGCGGAGCTCGGCGGCGAGCTGCTCCTTCCTGCGCTCGGACTCGTTGCGCGCGAGCTCGACGGGGGTCATGTGCCCTTCCGGCTCATCGACGCCGCGGACATAGCGCTGAATCGTGGCGGCGAAGAGACGCGCGAGCGCCGAGCCCTGGTGCTTTTTCGCGAGCTCGGCGACCTCTGCGACCCGCCACTCGTCGATGAGCGGCGCGGCGGCCCTCGCGAACAGACGCGACTCTTTGCCGGAGCGGTTGAAGGCAATCCAGCGCTCGACCGTCACGCCGATGCTGAGAACGGCCATCAGCAACAGCACCCCGAAGATCGCCTTCGAGAGCGGCGACATGACCTGAAAGATGTGGACGAGATCGAACGACATAACGGACTTTCTCCTGAGGTTTCAGGTAGCGATCAGCGGATAGAGAACGGGAAACGAGCCATGCGAACGACGGCAACCGGCGAGCCGTCGACGAGGATGGGTTGGAAGCGCCAAGTCTTGACGGCCTCGACGCACACCGCGTGAAGCTCGGGCGGACCCTTGAGGGCTTTCACGTCGCGCACCGAGCCGTCTTCGGCAATGACGTAGCGAACGATGACCGCGCCTTCGATCCCCGCGGCTTTCGCGTCCGGCGGGTACGACGGCGTGTTCTTGACGAGTTGAACCGGCTTCGGCATGTCCTCCGTGAGCCGGATGGGCTTTTTCACCGCGGGCTTCTCGCGAACGATCGGAGCGGGAGCGGGCGCCGCGCTGACGACGGGTTTCGGTTCCTCCTTCGGTGCCTCCTCCATCTTTTCTTCGGCCAGGAGGTCCTTGGGCGGCTCCTTCTCCTGGAGCTTCTCGTCGGAGATCGTC
>DASUTR010000247.1:0-6579 GCA_036374535.1 Polyangiaceae bacterium | reverse complement strand
GCGCGACATGCGCATGGCGGCGGAATAAAGCCGGGAACCTCGTGGTAAGCCGGCCCCAATCATGAAGGCCAAGCTCACTCCTTTCCTCCTCGCCGCGCTCGTCGGATGTGCCTCGAACTCGGAGGCGCCGCCGCCCGCGACGGCCCCGGCGCCCGCGGCGCTGCCGCCCGAACCCGCAGAGGCCACTGCGCCCCCGGTCGCTCCGGCGCCCGAGCCGACACCCGAGGAAAAGAAGAAGGCCGAGGAGGCGAAGAAGCTCGAGGCCGACTGGGCGAAGATGCTCGAAAAGAACGCCGCCGAGACGGCGCGAATCACGCCCGAGATGCGTGAGTCGGCCAAGGCGCTGGCAAGCCGCACCTATCCGTCGACGCGCGCGGCCATCAAGGCTGCGCTCTCCGGAAAGCATCGTTCGCCTGCCGCCTCGGAACGCGATGCGCAGCGCCACCCCGTCGAGACGCTCGAGTTCTTCGGCCTGAAGCCTACGCAGTCGGTGCTCGAGTACGGGCCGGGCGAAGGCTGGTACACGGAGCTCCTCGCGCCCGCGCTCGCGAGCAAGGGCAAGCTCAGCGTGACGATGGCGGATCCGAACGGCCCGAAGACCGAGCGCGGAACCCTGTACGGCGAGCGCACGAAGCTCTTCCTCGACCGGCTGCCGGAAGCGTACGGCAAGGTCGAGCGCGTCATCGTCGACGGCAAGGCCCCGAAGCTCGGCGCCGACGCGACGTACGATGTCGTGCTGCTCATCCGTGGGGCGCACGGCATGTTCAACAACAAGGTGCTCCCGCAGTGGCTCGCCGAGTTCCATCGCGTGCTCAAGCCGGGTGGCACGCTCGGCGTCGAGCAGCATCGAGCGGCTCCCGACAAGAAGCCGGAAGAAACGTCGAAGCAGGGCTACCTTTCCGAGCCCTGGCTCATCGCCCAGATTGAAGCGGCCGGGTTCAAGCTCGCCGCGAAGTCCGAGATCAACGCGAACCCGAAGGACACGAAGGACCATCCGGAGGGTGTTTGGGCGCTGCCTCCCACGCTCCGCCTCGGCGAGGTCGACAAGGCGAAGTACCTCGCCATCGGCGAGAGCGATCGCATGACGCTTCGCTTCGTGAAGGCGGATCCGAAACCCGCCGCCGCGAAGCCCGCGGCTGCCCCGCCCGCCGCGGCGCCGCCCGCCGCAGCGAAACCCGCGATGAAGTAGCGCGCGGTCGTGACCTCGGCGGAGCCGCGTTCGATGACGGAGGGTTGACCCTCGCGTCAGCCGCGGCCGCGCCGCGGCCGTTTTTTCCGCGAAGCGAGCGGAAGGTCGCCGGAAAGCGCTTCCGCCAAGAGATCGAACGCGACGCGGATGCGGCGGCTCGTGTGGAGCTCGCGGTGCGTGCACAGCCAGAACGGCACCGGGATGGGCGGTAGGTTCGGGAGCACGCGTTCGATGCCGGGCGTAGATTCGGCAACCTCGCGCAGCATGGCGCCGAGGCCGAGGCCGTGGCGCACCATGGACCAGCCGACCAAATGGCTGTCGCTGCTCCATTTGAAGGCGTCGAGCGTGACGTGCGCGCCGAGGTCGGCGAGGGCCGCGACGAAGCGCGGGTTGTCGTCGGCGCCGACGAAGAGCGCGCCCGCGAGGTCTTTCTTCGGCCTTCCGTGGCGCGCGAGGTAGCGCTTCGCGGCATAGAGATGCGCGGTCGAGTCACGCACCTTGCGCGCGACGAGATCGGGTACATCCGGCCGGACGTGGCGGATGGCGATGTCCGCCTCGCGCCGCAACAGATCGCTCAGGCGATTGTCCGCGACGACGTGCACGTCGAGCTCCGGGTGTTGGTCGCGAAGGCGTTCCACGATGGGTGGGAGCAGGTACGCGGCGACGATTTCGCTCGCGCTGATGCGCACCTCTCCGACGACCGCCTGGGACCGGCCGCTCGCTCGGAGCGCGACGAGCCCGGCGGCCTCTCCCATCGCGCGCACGTGGTCGAGCAGATCCGCGCCCGTCTGCGTGAGCAAAAGCCGCTTTCCGACGCGCTCGAACAGCGTCACGCCGAGTCGTCGTTCGAGGGCCGCGACCTGCCGGCTCAGCGTCGGTTGCGACTGGTCGAGCTTCCGGGCCGCGGCCGAGAGCGAGCCTTCGAGCGCGGTCACGAGGAACGCGCGCGCTTGGTTCCAGTCGAAATCGACGACGTTCCAGTTCATGCGATAATGTATATAGGATTTGCACGAAATCGCAGTTTCTACGCGATTAATGCATGAGTAGTGTGCCGATATGACCAACGCCGCCACGTTCTGGGACCGCCTCGCCGCTTCGTACGCGAAGAAGCCCGTGGCGGATCCGGATGCGTACGAGCGCACGCTCGAGCGGGTGCGCGCGCACCTCACTCCGCGTGATCGCGTGCTCGAGCTCGGTTGTGGCACCGGCACGACGGCGCTCAAGCTCGCCGCGAGCGCGGGCTCGATCCTCGCGACGGACTTTTCGGCGGAGATGATCGGCATCGCGACGGAAAAAGCGCGCGCGGAACGCGTCGCCAACGTCAGTTTCAGAACGGGCACGCTCGACGACGCGGCGCTCGTCGCCGAGCCGTTCGACGTCGTTCTGGCCATGAATTTCCTGCATCTACTGGATGCCCTCCCCGCGCGCTTCGCGCGGATCCGCGAGCTCCTTCGCCCGAACGGGCTTTTCATCTCGAAGACGCCCTGCGTCGGCGATCAAGGCCTCGCGCCGCGCGTCGCCATTCCCTTGTTGCGGGCGATCGGTCGCGCGCCCTACGTGAACTTCGTCACGGAGCGCTCCCTTTCGAGCGACCTCGCGGCCACCGGCTTCGCCGTGGAGGAGACGGGGATGTACCCGAAGAAGACCCGGAGCTTCTTCATCGTCGCGCGGCGCGTGGGTTAGCGCGGAAAGGCTCCGTTGAAGGCGCGGAGCGAGGCTTCGGGCGGTTGTCGATGCCCCCCGAGCGTGGTAGGCCCTGCGCCCCATCTAGGAGTCGTTTGATCATGCGCGTCGGTATCGTCGGTGCAACGGGATTGGTCGGGGAGCTCATGCGTTCCATCCTCGCGGAGCGCAATTTCCCCGTGACGGAGCTCAGGCTGTTCGCCTCGTCGAAGTCCGTCGGAAAGACGCTCCCGTGGAAGGGCACGAGCATCGCGGTCGAAGACGCCGCCACGGCGAACTACTCCGGGCTCGAGGTCGTGTTCTTTTCGGCCGGCGCGTCCACGTCGCTGAAGCTCGCGCCGGTCGTTGCCGCCGCGGGAGCCGTCGTCATCGACAACTCGTCGGCGTGGCGCATGGATCCCGATGTGCCGCTCGTCGTGTCGGAGGTGAATCCGCACGCGCTGAAGTCGATCCCGAAGGGCATCGTCGCGAACCCGAACTGCACGACCATGGCCGCGATGCCGGCGCTCAAGCCGTTGCACGAGGCTGCGGGGCTCAAGCGCTTGGTGGCGAGCACGTACCAGGCCGTCTCGGGCGGCGGCGTCGCCGGCGTGCGGGAGCTCGAGACGCAGCTCGACAAGGCGGGCAAGGACTCGGCGAAGCTCGCGAACGACGGCGCCGCGGTGGAGTTCCCTCCGCTCACGAAGTGGGCGGTGCCCATCGCGTTCAACGTCGTCCCCCTGAACTACAAGCTCGTCGAGGACGGTTACACCGAGGAAGAGATCAAGCTGCGCGACGAGACCCGCAAGATCCTGGAAATCCCGGGATTGCCGGTGTCCGGAACGTGCGTCCGCGTACCCGTGTATTCGGGCCATTCGCTCTCGATCAACGCCGAGTTCGAGCGGGAGCTCTCCGTCGCGACGGCGCTCGAGCTCTTGAAGAAGGCGCCCGGCGTCGCCCTCGCGGACGTGCCGAACCCGCTCACGGCGACGGGCGGCGATCTCGTGTACGTCGGCCGCGTGCGCAAGGACCCGACGGTGCCGTACGGTCTCGCGCTGTTCGTCGTGGGCGACAACCTGCGCAAGGGCGCGGCGCTCAACGCGGTGCAGATCGCGGAGGTGCTTCAGTCCGAGAGAGCGCGCGGCACCTCGTCGAAGACCGCCGCGAAACCGGCTCTGACGGCCTGAAGCGCTACGAGCGCACGCTCCGTGCGCAGCGGAAGCCGAGCATGGGATTGCGCTCGGCGGCGTCCCAAACGTTGCGGACCTCTGCGCGAACTCCGGTCGGACTGAACGTGTAGCCGCCACCGCGAAACACGCGGTACTTCGGGTTGTTCTCGCTTTCGACGTTCGCGCAGTCGACGCACGGGTCTTGGTACGGGTCCTCCGCGTCGAAGACCCACTCGCTCACGTTGCCGGCGAGGTCTTGCAGCCCGTCGCGGCTCGTTCCGAGAGGTTTCGAGCCGACGGGCAGGATCACGCTGTTGACGCAGTCCTCCCCGAGGACGCAGCCGTAGACGGCGAGGTCGCGCGTCGGCTCTTGGTCGCCCCACGGGTAGGTTCGATCCTGGCTTCCGCCCTTGGCGGCGAGCTCCCACTCGGCTTCGGTGAGTAGACGCTTGTCGGCCCAGATGCAGAACGCGAACGCTTCGAAGTAGCTCACGCAGTTCATCGCCAGCTCGGGGTTCGTAGCGCGCTCCGCGTACGTCGGACCGTCTCCGGAGCAGCCCATGATGGCTTCCTCGAGCCGCGCTCGCGAGACGGGGAGCCGCCAGTCGGGGTTCCAGCCCGTGTCGCGAATGAACGTGTGCTCGCCCGCACCGGGCAGCGGATTTCCGGCTGCGAGCCAAGCGTCGTAGGCTTCGACGAAATTTTCGAAGCGACCGACCGTTACCTCGAGCACGTCGGGATGGAACAGCGTCACGCTCGCGGCGACCGCGAATTGGTCCGAGCCGAGGATGAAGTCTTCCGATTCGACGCGGGTTTGCATGCAGCAATTGCCGTACGCGGCGCACTGACCCTCGAGCCCTCGGCACGAGCGGTCGCTCGAGGTGGTGCCGCTCGATGAGCTCCCCCCGGACCCGCCCGAACCCACGCCCGCCGAGACGCCACCGGAGCCTGCGCCGCCGGAGCCTGCGCCGCCGGAGCCTGCGCCGCTGGTGCCGCTCATGGCGGTGCCGCCGGCGCCGCCCGGCGGGCTTCCGCCGAGCGCACCGGCGGCTCCCGTTGCGCTGCTGCCGCCCGGCATCGAACCCGAAAGCGCGCCGCCGCCGCCGATCGCGTCGGTTCCGCCGCCGGTGCCGGCATCGCCGGCGTAGGAACCGAGCTCGAGCGGGCCGCAGCCCGAGAAGACGAGCGCGACGAGGAACGTGCGTCGAACGTTCATGGCGAGGATGACCTCTCGAGGCGCCGGCGTACGTCGTCGGCGCGTTTGCCCTTCGGAGATTTCGCGAGGTAGCGGCGATACGCCGACGACGCACCCTCGTCGTCGCCGAGCTCCTCGAGACAGGAGCCGAGGAGGTAGGCGGCCTCCGCGCCCGCGCCTTCGAGCGTTTCGGCCTTCGCGTACTCCGCTGCGGCGAGCGCCGTGTCACCGAGCCCTTTTCGGTAAACGTTGCCCCGCAGCAATCGGAGCTCGAACGCGCGCTCGCTCCCGTTCGGGGAATCGAGCAACCGCTGGCTCTCGGCGAGGGCATCGCGCGGGCGGCCGAGACGCGAAAGCAAGACGACGCGCGCGATGTCCGCTTCACCGCGCAGCGAGCCGTTCGGAAAGCGCACGCGGTAGCGCTCGAGCGCAGACAGCGCGCCGCTCGGATCCGCGAGCACGTCGCGGCGCAGGCGCGCCACTTCGAGCAGCGCGGTTTCGGCCTCGAGCCCCACCCCCGCCGACCGTTCGAGGTAGCAGTCTTCGGCGCGCTTCGCCTCGCCGTCGCGAGCGAGCTCGCGACAGTCGGGGGCCGGGCGCGGGGGAGTGCTCGGGGGCGTCGCCCGCGCTGCCGACGGGCCGGCGGACGCCGAAGGCTCGGGCTCGGCGCTGCTCCAATCGCCGCCGGCCCCAACCATGGCGAGCTCGCCGCGTTCGCCGAAGACGGCGACGCGCCCCTCGTCCACGCGGAGCGCGACCTCCGCTCCCGCACGCGTGACGCTGAAGCGCGTGCCGACGACGCGAAAGCGGAACGCGCCGGCGCTCACCTCGAGCTCGGCGTCGGCGCGCCGCGGCTCGACGGCGAGCGACACGCGGCCGCGCTCGAGCACGATGGAGACCGACTTCCCGCGTTCGACGAGGCGCGCGGCGCCTTCCGGCGAGAGTCTCACGACGCTTCCGTCATCGAGCCGGCGCTCACCCGCGGCGAGCGCCACCGGCCCGGGCTCGCTGGCCGCCGGGACGTTCGGGGGTCGGTGGAGCCCGGGCGCTGCCGAGCCGGACGCCGAAATGCTTGCGCCCCGCTGCTGCTGCGGAGGCCGAGACGTTACGATTTGAAGGAGCAACACGACGAACGCCGCCGTCGCCACGACGCCGGCAGGCGCGAGCAGCAAGGCTCCGACGCGCGAGCGCGGGCGTGCGCGGGCGTGCGCGCGACAGAAGCGTTCGGTCTCGTCGGTCGACGTCGCAAACTCGTGGTTACCGCGCGAGAGCAGCTCCGCGTACGCGTACGGCGTGTCGACGAGCTTCGGCGGAGCTTGCAATATTTCGGCGTCGCGCTTCATGGAGCGCCTCGTTGCGTTTCC
>DASUTR010000246.1:0-8317 GCA_036374535.1 Polyangiaceae bacterium | reverse complement strand
CGCGCCGCCCGTGACGGCGCCGCCCGAACCACCCTTCCCCGACGACCCGCCTCTGGCGCTCGAGCCGCCCTGCCCGCTGGAACCCGAAGTGCCGGAGGTCCCGCCCCTACCCCCCGTCGCGGTTCCGCCTTGAGCTCCGGTTCCGCCGCGCGCGCTGCTTCCGCCGGTGTCGTCGCCGTCGCCACCGTCACCGTCGTCTTCGTCGTCACCGCACGCGGCGGCGAATGCAAAAGTGATCGCTAGAACGCCGAACAATCCATGGATGCGCTGCATGTCCGTGCTCGTAGCGCGCCCCGGCGAGTTCCGCACTCGCTCGGAAAGCCGAATCGTTCGAACATGTATGATACAAACACGCCACGCGACCCAAGTTGCAACGCTTCGCTCGGAGAAATCCAGAATGCCACTCTGCAGAATCGTCACGTCCGCCAATGTTCCGGAAGTCTCGCGAACTCCTTTTCTCACGGAGCTTTCGCGTTTCGTCGCCGGGGCGCTGCGCAAACCGGAGAATTACGTCATGACGAGCCTCACGGTGGTGCAGGCCATGACGTTCGCCGGAACCTCGGAGCCCGCCTGCTACGTCGAGCTCAAGAACGTCGGTAAGTTCACGTCGGAGCAGACCGCCACGCTCTCGGCCGACCTCTGCGCTCGTATCGAGAAAACCTTGCGGGTCCCGCCCTCGCGGACGTACATCGAGTTTTCGGACGCCGCCGGTTACCTCTGGGGTCACGACGGAGAAACGTTCGGATAGCGCACCCGATTAGCCCCAAAAAGGCGAGATTTCACGCCCACGCTGCGAGCCGAGCATTCGTGCCAGAATGGTGCGACCTGGGTTCGATCGCGGATGGGTGGTGCGGATGGGTTCGAAACGGCTGAGGTCGATGTTGGCATTGCTCGTGTGCGGCGGTCCGTTCGTCGCCTGCGGTGAATCCGAAGGCTCGAAGCCGGGCGGCTCCGGGTCCACCGGTAACGCCGCCGTGGACGAGCTCGTGCGCGCTTACTGCGGAACCGTGAAGAGCTGCTGCCGCGCGGCGGGATACCCGCCCGGCCCCGTTGCCGACTGCGAGGAACGATTCTCCCGACTCGGAGAGTTCCAGGCAGTGCTCGCGGGAACGGTGGTTTTCAGCGAACCCGAGCGAACCGAGTGCGTGGAATTGCTCCGACGGCTCGGTGGAACGTGCGAGCTGCCGAGCGATTCGCCCTGCTCACGGATCTACGAAGGAACCGTAGAGAACGGCGGTAGCTGCGAGTCGTCCATCGAATGCCGTCACGGCGCGGGTGGCGTCGCCTGTGTGACCATCAGCGTCGGGGACGAAGAGCCCCACTCGGGCGAGTGCCGTCCCCTCACGGTCGGCCAAGTCGGCTCACCCTGCTTTCGCACGATCGACGAGGACGCCTACAGCGTCGGCTACTCGACGAGCATGCCCGATCCGCCGCTCGGTGTTTGCGATCGCCGGCAGGGGCTCTATTGCGACTACGACACGTACACGTGCCGGATGCTCCACGGCATGGGCGAGACGTGCGGCGAATGCGTCAGCGGCCTTTACTGCCGGGACGAGGACGCCGTCTGCGTTCCGCAGCTGCCGGCCGGTTCTCCCTGCGAGTACTTCGGCCAGTGCGAGGGGGAGCTCGCCTGTATCGACGGGGTCTGCGTCCGGCGCACGCTGACGAGCGGCGATCTCTGCGAAGGGGATCTCGACTGAGGCCCTCGCCCGCCTAGCCCGAAAGTCCCGGCTGCGCGGGCGGAACGTCGCCCGGCGCGGGCGGCTCGTTCTTCGGCGGGGCGTCGTCGCCCTCGAAGAGCTCTCCGAAGCGATACTCGACGAGCGGCTTGCGCGGACCGAACAGCGAATCCGGGTCGGGCAGGCGCAGCGCCTCGCGCAGCACGTCATCCATGTGCCCGACGAGCACGATGCGCAGCGCCTTCAGCACGCGGCGCGGCACTTCCTTCAAGTCTTTGCGGTTCTCGTGAGGCACGAGCACCGTCGTCATGCGATTGCGGTTCGCAGCGAGGAGCTTCTCTTTGAGGCCGCCGATCGGCATCACGCGGCCGCGAAGCGTGATCTCTCCCGTCATCGCCACGTCGTTCTTCACCGGGATCTTGGTGAGCGCGCTCGCGATGCTCGTCGCCATCGTCACGCCGGCACTCGGACCGTCCTTGCGCACGAAGTCCGGGAAATGCACGTGCACGTCGACCTTTTGATAGAAGTCGGGCTCGAGCTTCAACGCGCCCCCGCGCGAGCGAATGTAGCTCATCGCGGCCTGGGCGCTTTCCTCCATACCCTTCTCGAGCAGGCCCGTGATGACGAGCTTGCCCTTGCCGGGGACGACGCTGACCTCGCAGTCGAGGATGTCACCGCCGTGCTCGGAAACGCTCAGGCCCCGCGTGAGTCCGATCTGGTCGGCTTCGTCGTTCTTTCCGACGCGGTAGCGAGGGACGCCGAGGAACTTCGGCACGTCCGCGGCCTTCACCTCGATCTTCTGCCCCTTGCCCTGCTTGACGACCTCGAGCGCGGCCTTGCGACACACGCTGGCGACCTCGCGCTCGAGCGAGCGCACGCCGGCCTCGCGCGTGTAATGGTGGATGATCGTGCGCACCGCGCTCTCGGTGAATCCGAGCTCGTTCTCTCCGAGGCCGCACTCCGTGCGCTGGCGCGGGACGAGGTACTTCTGCGCGATGTTGAGCTTCTCGAACTCCGTGTAGCTCGAGAGCTGAATCATCTCGAGTCGATCTTGGAGCGGGATCGGAATGCCCGACAGCGTGTTCGCCGTCGTGATGAACATCACGTCCGAAAGGTCGTAGTCGATGTCGAGGTAGTGGTCGTTGAACGTCTTGTTCTGTTCCGGATCGAGCACCTCGAGTAGCGCTGCCGCAGGGTCGCCGCGGAAGTCCGTGCTCATCTTGTCGATCTCGTCGAGCAGGAACACGGGGTTGTTCGTGTTCGCCTTCTTGAGGCTCTGGATGATCTTGCCGGGGAGCGCGCCGATGTACGTGCGCCGGTGCCCGCGGATCTCGGCTTCGTCGCGCACGCCGCCCAGCGAAATACGCACGAACTTTCGGCCCGTGGCGCGAGCGATGCTCTTCGCGATGCTGGTCTTGCCGACGCCGGGGGGGCCCACGAGGCACAGGATCGGTCCCTTTAGCTTCTTCGTGAGCGCCTGCACCGCGAGGTACTCGACGATGCGCTCTTTGCACTTTTTGAGCCCGTAGTGATCCTCGTCGAGGATCTTCTCGGCCTCGACGACGTCGAAGCGCTCTTCGGTCTTGTCGGCCCAGGGGAGCCCGAGGATCCAGTCGATGTAGTTCCTGACGACGGTCGCTTCGGCCGACGTCGGATGCATGAGCTTGAGCTTCTTGATCTCCTTGCGCACCTTGAGCTGCGCTTCCTCGCTCATGAGCTTCGACTTGAGCTTCTCTTCGATCTCCTGGATCTCGTTCTTGAACTCGTCGCGTTCCCCGCCCCCGAGCTCCTTCTGGATCGCCTGCATCTGCTCGTTCAGGTAATATTCCTTCTGCGTCTTCTCCATCTGCTTCTTGACGCGAGAACGAATCTTCTTTTCTACCTGAAGGATTTCGATCTCCGCCTGCATGAGCTCGTACAGGCGTTCGAGCCGCTTCTTCGGCTCATCCATCTCGAGCAAGCCCTGCCGGTCGGCGAGCTTGATGGTCGGTAGATTCGCGGCGATCGTGTCGCCGAGCTTGGCGGCGTCCTCGATGCTCTGGACGCTCATCAGGACTTCGGGCTGCACCTTCTTGTTGAGCTTGACGTAGACCTCGAACGTGCTCTGCACGCTCCTGATCAACGCCTCGACCTCGACCCCCGCCTCGACGCGCTCGGGGATCTCCTCGATCTCGGCGAGGAAGTAGTCGCCGCTCTCGAGGTAGCGCCGCACCTTGGCGCGCTGGCGGCCCTCGATGAGCACCTTGACCGTTCCGTCGGCGAGGCGGAGCAGCTGCACGATCGTGCCGACCGTGCCGACCGCGTAGATGTCGTCGGGCGCCGGGTCGTTCGTCTTGGCGCTCTTCTGCGCGGCGAGGAAAATCTCCTTGTCGCGCGCCATGGCTTCGTCGAGCGCGGCGATGCTCTTGTCGCGTCCGACGAAGAGCTGACTCACCATGTGCGGGAACACGATGATGTCGCGCAGCGGCAGCGCGGGCAGCGTGCGCCGCTGGCCCTGCGCGGCGCCGTCTTCGTTTTTGAAGAACATGGACATCGGGCTACCTCACCCGACGCCGGCTTCCTTGTGATAGACGATGAGCGGCGGATCACCGGTGAGGATCGCGTCGTCGTTCACGACGACTTCCTTGATCCCCTGCTTCGACGGAACCTCGTACATCACGTCGAGCATCGCCTCTTCCATGATGGCGCGCAGGCCGCGGGCTCCGCTCTCACGGGCGAGCGCCTTCTTGGCGATGGCTTGGAGCGCGCCCTTCGCGAACTTGAGCTTCACGCCGTCCATCTCGAAGAGCTTCTGGAACTGCTTGACCAAGCTGTTCTTCGGCTTCGTGAGGATGTCGATGAGCGCGTCCTCGGTGAGTTCGTGCAACGTCGCGATGATGGGCAGGCGGCCGATGAACTCCGGGATGAGCCCGAACTTCAGGAGATCTTCCGGCTGCACGTGCGTGAGCAACTCGCCGAGCTTCATCTCGCCGCGGCGCTTGATGTCGGCGCCGAAGCCGAGCCGGCTCTGACCGAGGCGGCGCTGGATGATCTGATCGAGACCGACGAACGCTCCGCCGCAGATGAAGAGGATGTTCGAGGTGTCGACCTGCAGGAAGTCTTGCTGCGGGTGCTTGCGTCCGCCCTTGGGCGGCACGTTCGCGATCGTGCCCTCGATGATCTTGAGGAGCGCCTGCTGCACGCCTTCGCCCGACACGTCGCGCGTGATCGAGGGGTTGTCGCTCTTCCTCGAGATCTTGTCGATCTCGTCGATGTAGACGATGCCGCGCTGCGCGCGCTCGACGTCGTGGTCGGCGTTTTGCAGCAGCTGGACGATGATGTTCTCGACGTCCTCACCCACGTACCCCGCTTCGGTGAGCGTCGTCGCGTCGGCGATGGCGAACGGCACCTTGAGGATCTTCGCGAGCGTCTGCGCGAGGAGCGTCTTTCCGCTGCCCGTCGGACCGAGCAAGAGGATGTTCGACTTCCCGAGCTCTACGTCGTCGGTCGCGATCTTCGAGTTGATGCGCTTGTAGTGGTTGTGAACGGCGACCGCGAGGTTCTTCTTCGCGCGATCTTGCCCGACCACGTAGTCGTCGAGGATGGCCTTGATCTCGGCCGGCTTCGGCGTCGGGTCGGAGCCCGCCGTCGGCTCGTCCTTCTCGACCTCCTCGGCGATGATGTCGTTGCAGAGGGCGATGCACTCGTCGCAGATGTAAACGGTCGGGCCTGCGATGAGCTTCTTCACTTCCTTCTGCGATTTTCCGCAGAAGGAGCAGCAAAGATTGCCGTTCGATTCGTCGCGCCTTCTCTCCACGATGTTCCTGGCCGAGTGCGAGCTCTAATCCGAAATTCTATGACCCTCGCCCCGAAGGGGCAAGGGCCGGACGGTTAACCGCGCCTTGCCCTCTTATTTCGGCTCTTTCGGTTCTTTCTTCTTCGGATCGAAAATCTCGTCGATGAGGCCGTATTCCTTGGCCTGCCCGGGGCCCATGTAGAAGTCGCGCTCGATGTCCCGCGAGATGTCGTCCTTCGCCTTCCCCGTCGAGCGGACGAGGATGTCGATGAGGACCTCCTTCATGTGCCGGATTTCACGCGCTTGGATCTCGATGTCCGTCGCCTGACCGCGGGCCCCGCCGAGCGGCTGGTGGATCATGATGCGCGCGTGCGGGAGGGCGTAGCGCCGGCCCTTTTGCCCGGCGCCGAGCAGGACGGCGCCCATGCTCGCGGCCTGGCCGATGCAGATGGTGCTGACGGGGCAGCGGACGTACTGCATGGTGTCGTAAATGGCGAGGCCAGCGGTGACGACGCCGCCGGGCGAATTCACGTAGAGCTGGATGTCCTTTTCCGGGTCCTCGCTCTCGAGGAAGAGGAACTGGGCGATGACGATGTTCGCCACGTCGTCGTCCACGGCGCTGCCGAGGAAGACGATGCGATCCTTCAGCAGGCGGCTGAAGATGTCCCAGGTGCGCTCCCCGCGATGGGTCGACTCGACCACGTGCGGGTAGATGATGCTGTCCGTAACGGGCTCAACGGCGTGCGCACTCGCGATGGACGGCAGGGTCCCGGCCCTACCTGCCCTTTCGAGTAGGTCGATCGCATCCTTACGGGTTTCGGGTCGTCGCGTCATGCGTGGGTCCTCGGTTAGCCTTCCTCGATCTTGGCTTTGGACTGGATGATGTCCAGTACCTTGTTCTCCAAAATCATGCCAACGAGCATCTCGCGCTTGCTCTGCTCGCGGTATTCGACCCGGAGCTTTGCCACGTTCTTACCGGTCTGTTCGGCAAGCTCCTTAAGCCCCTGCTCGATTTCGTCGTTGCCGATCTGAATCGCCTCTTTCTTGGCGATCTCGGCCATGAGCAGCCCGGCCCGCACCTTGAGCTCGCTGTCGGCGAGAACTTTGTCCTTGAGCTCGGCGCCGAGGCCGGTCACGTCGCCGCCCTGTGACCGCGCGCGGTTCAGGATCTCCTGCTCCGTGACGCGCATCTGACGCTGCACGAGCGAGGGAGGCACGTCGATGGGGTTCGCCTTGACGAGCTCGACCACGAGCTGCTCGGCGACGGCGTTCTCGACGGCCTCGTTGCCCTGCTTCGTCAGGCGCTCGCGGATGTCGTTCTTCAGGGCGTCGAGCGTGTCGAACTGACCCAGGTCCTTCGCGAACTCGTCGTCGGCCTTCGGCAGCACGCGTTCCTTCAGGCCCTTCAGGGTGACCTTGAAGAGCGCCGTCTTGCCTCGCAGCTTCTTGTGCGGGTGCGCGGCGGGCATCGGGACTTCGATTTCCTTCTTGTCGCCCACCTTCATGCCGACGAGGCCCTCCTCGATGACGGGGAACAGCGTGCCCCGGCCGAGCGCGACGGGGAAATCGTTCGTGCCCGCGTCGGACACCTTTTGGCCTTCGACCTCGACCTCGAAGTCGATCGTCACGGCGTCACCGCTCGCAGCGGCACGCGGCGACGCGGGCTCCTCGAGGGTCGCCTGTGCGTCGCGCAGGCGATCGATCTCCGCCGTCACTTGCTCGTCGGTCACGGTGACCGCCGTCTTCTTGGCGGCGAGCCCGTCGTACTTCACGTTCTCGATGACCGGCAGGACCTCGACCCGCGCCGTGTACGAAAACGGCTGGCCGTCGACGATACCCTTGGCTTCGATCGCCGGCTGCGTCACGGGCTGGAGCTTCTGATCGCTCACCGCCTTCGGGTACGTCTCTTCGACGAGCTTGTCGGCGACCTGCTTCGCGATGCTCGCGCCGTACATGTGCGAGAGCACGCGCCGCGGCGCCTTACCCGGCCGAAATCCGCGCACCTTGGCGTTCTTCGCGACCGCCGTGTACGCCTTCTCGACTTCGGATTCGACGCGCGCCTTGTCGATCTCGACGTTGAACTGGACGACGACGGGGCTAAGCCTGGAAACGGTGATTTGCATGGAAGCGAGGGACGGACACTAGCCAGGGACGACCTCAGGTCAAGGGCCAGCGAGTGCCTTCCAACCGGCGGCGCCTCGTCCGGAGCGGTTCGGCAGCCCGCGCGCCCTGCGTCGGAAGCGACTGGAACCGAGCCCGCGCCCGGCTTCGCCGGTTTTTCGTAGGGCCGAGCCTCCTCGCCGGATCGTGATCTGCTCATGCCAAGGTCGGTTAACCACGATCCAGCTTCGCTTCGCTCAGCGAAGCCCTCGTCCCCCCCCCTCGTCTGCATCAGTCCTCGTCCTCCTCGGCCTCGGCTTCCTGCATCTTCTTCTCGAACGGGTCCGGGTCGAAATCGAGGTCGTCGCCGGTTGCTTCGAATTCGTCGTCGCAAGACCAGCCGATCCGCATGTCCGGCCGAATCTCCTCGCGTTCGAAGTCCTTGAAGCTCGTGTATCCTCGGGGGCTCGCCATGTATTTCCTGTTCCGCGAAGCCTAAGTAACCACCCTTGACTACCTAGACCTACATCTGACTACACCTTAGGCGACCCCCTCCATCCCGGCAAAAAACCGAAGGATTTTCTTGTGGGTCGCAGGCCGCCCCGCACTTAGGTAACGGTCCCGTCTACTCTTCGCCTTTCCGGCTCTCCGCCCTTCCGACCCACCCATGCCCGGCCCCCACATCATTGCGATCGCCAATCAGAAAGGCGGCGTCGGCAAGACGACCACGGCGGTGAACCTCGCGGCGAGCCTCGCGGCCGCC
>DASUTR010000245.1:0-4208 GCA_036374535.1 Polyangiaceae bacterium | reverse complement strand
ACCCCTCCGGATACGCCCTCCGCACGCTCAGCCAGAGGTCATAGAGCTTGAGCTTGTGATCAGCGCCCTCCGGCACCGGTTTGCTCGTGGGAAAAACCAGCGGAGCGGGCGGTCTGAGGTACCTGCGCGGAGGGCGCACGGGCTCGGCGGGAAGCGGGAGTGACAACGCCATCGGATCTTACCACGCGAGGTCATCGGCCAGGCGCGGGCACCGGTTGCTCCGCACGGGCGTTTCGCCTCGAACGGTGAAGGCGCGGATTTGTCGCGCGAATCGGCCGAAGCGAAAGTATAAGGCTCGGCGATGAGCTCGATATCGAGGCGGCGGCGTTTCTTGGCTCCGATCGGCGCACTCTTGTTCGCCCCTGCGCTCGCGAACGCGCAGCCCCCCGCACCTCCCGCTCCGAATCCTACGCCCGCTCCCGCACCGACCGAGACAGCGCCTCCCGCTGCTGGTGCTCCCGAACCCGCTCCGGTTGCGCCCGCTCCGGTTGCGCCCGCCGAACCCGTTCCCGAACCCGTACCGGCGCCAGCACCCAGCACCGAGCCTCAGCGTCCAGCGCTCGCGCCGCTCGCCGAGCCCGTGCTGAACCCTGTGCCCGCGGAGGTCGACGAAATTGCTTGGTGGGAGGCCATCGAATTTCGCGCGTTCGTCGATGCCTATCTGAACGTCAACTACAACTTTCCGAAGCCGCAGGGCGGTACGAACGCCGTCACTCACCCGTATGATCCGAACAACGGTTTTTCGCTCGCGTGGGTGGGGCTCGACGCGACGTATCCCGCCGAGCCCGTCGGCGGCACCATCTCGCTCCGTTTCGGTCCGAGCGCCGATCGCATCGCGTCGAGCTGTCTCGAAGGCACGTGCGACAGCGAGGTCGGGCTCACGAACGTGAAGCAAGCCTACGCGTCGTTGCGGCCCGGCGGGGCCGGCAGCGCCGTAGCGCTCGACTTCGGAAAATTCGATACGCCGTTCGGCGCCGAGGTCGCCGAGAGCCAGGACAACCTCAACTACACGCGAGGTGTCGTCTACTGGTACCTCCAGCCGCTCTTCCACACCGGACTGCGGGTCACGGCCGATATCGGCGAACAGGTGGCGCTCACGGGCCTGCTCGTGAATGGCACGAACAACACGATCGACAACAATCTCGGAAAGAGCCTCGGTCTGAAGCTCGCCTACACCGCGCCGCGGGCCGATCACGGCGGCGCATTCTTCGGCGCATCACTCGGCTACCTGGTCGGGCCGGAGCGCGAGGATTTCGCCCGAAAGGATTGCCCGGCGGGCCAGCATTTCGATCCCGACGCCGACGGCGCCTGCGCGCCCGGCGCTCCCGGCGAAGGACAGACGCAGTCGGGCGTCGTGGATCGCCCGAGCACGAATTTCGAAGGCCTCCGTCATCTGGTCGACGCCGTCGTGAGCTTCACGCCGAACGACGCACTCACCGTGCTCTTGAACGGCGATCTCGGCGCCGAGCGCGTGCGCGACGCCGAGCAGGAAGATCGCTTCGTGCAGCACGTCTTTTGGGGGGCGATGCTCGGCGCCCGCTACGCCTTCCACGAAAAGTTCGCCGTCGCCGGTCGTGCCGAGTACTTGAACGACAAGGACGGGTTCGCCACGGGTCTTCCCGGCAACGACGTCGAGCTCGTGACGGGCACGCTGACTCTGGAAGCGCGTCCCGCAGACTTCATCATCGTGCGTCTCGACGGCCGGCTCGACTACTCCACGCGCGAAATTTTCCAACAATCCGTCCGCGACACGACCGGCTTCATGCCCACGACGACCCTCGGCGTCGTCGCAACGACCGATTAACCTCCGAACCGCACGCGCGCCCTGGTGCGCGCAGTACGTCCGGAGTGAACCGCCAAGACGCCAAGAGCGGAGAAGGCCGCCACCGGAATTTGGGGGTGGGCACTCTCGCTTCTCGACAGGTTCGGTCCGTGGACTTAGTCGCCTTGCTTGGCGGCGCGGAGCGCGACGTTACGTTCAAGCCGAGCGCCGTCGGTCGCCCCCCAAAAATCCGGTGGCGCGTTCCTCCGCCCGTGGCGACCTTGGCGGCTAAAGCGCCCGTAAAGGGAGTCGCGGTTTAGGAGGAGTGCAGCGGAAGTGCGTCGGGTCAGCTCGGAGGGCGGCAGGGGCCGCAGTCGAGCACGTCGCCGCAACCGTCGGGCGCGAAGCCGCACCTGTCCTCGCCGCATACCTCGGGCACGCAGGGCGGTGGCGGTGGTTCGTCGCCGATGCAGGCGCCGAGGTCGAACAGCATGTAGAGAAGCACTTTTTCCTGGTTCGTCAGGTCGCCGGTGCAGTGCATCGGAAAGATGGCGTCCGTGAAGTCCATGCCGCCGCTGCTGGCGGACACGTGAAACGCGCTGTACGCGACGCGCCCACAAGCCGCGGTCGCGGGAGCGCCGTACGGCGTGTTGAACGAGAACTGCTGGACGCTCATGTTGTTCCCGTCCTGGCGATAAACGAACTCTTCCGAGCTCGTTCCCAACCCCGTGTTTTGATTGCGCGGGTCGATGACCGAGAACGTGTAGTCCGGTGCCGCCGTGACGCGTTCGTTGACCATCCAGTCGGCGAAGTTCTGAATACGCGGGCTCGCCGCGGGCCGGCCTACCGAAATGGCGCCGGTACCCATGCTGCTCGACTGGCCGCCGGCGGTCCAGGTCGCCGCGGGTCCGAGCCCCGTCGCGACCTCGTTCATGGGATCGTAAGGATCCATGCCGTTGTCGGCGAGCCAGCTGTAGCTCCAGTGGCTGGCGAACATGCGGCCGCCGCGATTCACGAACTCGCGAACGTTGGCGCCCGAGGCGTCACGCTCGGTGAACTCCTCGTCCCAGTCCTCGCCCTCGCAGTCGGCGATCACGAGATCGTAGCTTTGGAGCGCCGCTGCGTCTCCGTAGAGCGTGTTGGCGTGCGGCGTGGAATCATCCATTCTTGCGCCGGTTCCGGCGGGTGTTCCCGTCGTCGGTCCACCCCGGTACAAGTTGACCCGCTCGGCGCCGCCCGGATTCGCGAACTCGGCGTGGCTCAGGCCCATCTTCTCGAGCACGCACTCCATCGCGTCGATGTGGCCCGTCGTGACGGCGATCCGCGGAATGTTGACGGCGAGCCCGTCGGTCATGTTCCTCGGCAAACGCGTGGGGTTGTCCGGCAGCGTCGTCGGCAGCGCCGTCGTCTGACACGCCGCGGAGGCAGGCAACGTGAGCGTCGTCGCGCGCCGGAAGCGTCCCACCTTCACGACCAAGAGCACTTCGACGCCGACCGGAATGTATTCCTCGATGGTGAAGGCACCGGTTGCGTCCGTGATGGCGCCCGCCAGCACCGGTCCGAGATTTTGATCCTCGCAGCGATCGCAACTCGTTCCGCCCATGGGAATTCCGGTCGGAATGGCGGGAAGGTCCGCTACGTTGGGGGTGCGCAGAAGGTAGACGGTCGCGTTGGGCACGCCGACTTGGTTGGCCGCGTTGGCGTCGTCCCGTCCAGGGGTGATGACGCGACCGGTCAGCATCGTCTTCTGGGCCGCCATGGAGCAGTCCGGGATGCCGCTGCACACCGGGCAGACGCCCGCACCGCCCGTGACGCACGTGGTGGGGCCGTCGATGCCGCCCGTGCACACCTCGTTGACGGCGCACATTCGCCCCTCGGTCGCACAGTCGATACGATTGCCGCACTCGTCGACGGTGTAGCCGCACGCCCATCCGAGCGACTCGCACGTGATCGTCGGGCAACCGCCCTCGGGCGGAATGATCGTCGTGCCGCCCGTGCTGCTGCCGCCGGTCGTCGTGCTCCCGGCGTCGCTCAACCCGGTGCCACCAGACCCCGGCGCGACGCCCGCGGTGCCGCCCGTTCCGACCGAGCCACCCTGCTCGAGCTTGGGGGAGCCGCCGCAAGCGGCGGTCAGCGCTGCCGCCGCGATGGCGCAGCACGCGGACGTGAAGAGAGCTTGCCTAAACTTGCTCGGACTCATCGGAGCTCCTCGTGCCGCGGCGTGCGTTGGGGGGAACCGCCAGGGGGCGACACTCGATACCTGTGCCTAGGAGAGTGGCCGTTCCTGCTCGGGACGGCTCACCCTTCGCACAGACGAGAGTAACCCGTTGCGCTCGGAAGCGCTCATATTCGAACTACGCTGAATGATCGCAGCGTCAGTAGATCGCGATCACATCACCGGCGGTTCGCGCGACATGCACCCGATCTGGATGTCGAGCTTCGGCTG
>DASUTR010000244.1:0-3650 GCA_036374535.1 Polyangiaceae bacterium | reverse complement strand
CGCGCTGGTCGGCGTCATGACGCTCGCCGCGTTTCTGCTCCTGACGGCCTACTACTTGCTGAAGACCGTGCGCGAGCCCTTGATTCTGCTTCAAGGCGGCGCCGAAGTGAAGCTCTACGCGCGCGCCGGCCAAGCGGTAATCATGGCCGCCTTCGTGCATTTCTACGGAGAGCTCGCGCGTCGAGTGGGGCGCACGAAATTGCTTCTGATCGTCTTTGCCTTTTTCATCTCGAACCTCGCGGTGTTTGCGCTGCTGGCACGGACCAAGCTCTCCATCGGGCTCGCGTTCTTTCTTTGGGTCGGGGTCTTCAGCTACACGGTCGTCGCGCAGTTCTGGGGCCTCGCTGCCGACCTCTGCAACGAAGAGCAGGGCAAACGTCTCTTTCCCATCATCGGCGGAGGTAGCTCGATCGGCGCCGTCGTGGGCTCACGCATCGCGAAGTCGCTCGTGCCCTACGGCGCGCACGTGTTGATGGCGACGGCGGTGGGCATCCTGATTGCTTGCGTGGGGCTCATTTTCTGGGCTGGTCAGAGACCGCTTGCCGTACCTGGCCCAGCGGCCGCGCGCAGTGAACAGCCGCTATCGACCGAAGGCGCGTTTCAGCTGTTGGTTCGCGACAAGTACCTCGTCTTGATTGCCGCCCTCGTGATTCTGCTGAATTGGGTCAACAGCTCCGGCGAATACTTGCTCGACCGTACGTTGCTCGTCGCCGCGCACGAGCAGAGCACGCGCGGCGTGACTGCCGACGTCTACGTCGGCGCCTTCAAGGCTGACTACTTCGCCTGGTACAACTCGATCGGACTCGCCCTCCAGCTGTTCGCCGTGTCGCGGATCATTCGCGTCGTCGGCGTGCAAAACGCGCTGTTTTTCCTGCCTGCGTTTGCCGTCGTCGCGTATGCGTCGGCGGCGTTCATGCCGGTGCTCGCCGTGATGAGACTCGTCAAAATCGGAGAAAACAGCCTCCAGTATTCGCTTCAGGAAACGACCCGGCACGCGCTGTTCCTGCGCGCCTCGCGCGTCGAAAAGTTCGTGGGCAAGACGGCCGTCGATACGGTCTTCGTTCGGCTCGGCGCCATTGCCTCCGCGCTGACGGTGTACTTCGGCACACGCGCGGGTTGGTCGCTCGGTACCTTTGCGACGATCGACGCCGGCCTGGCGCTCGTGTGGCTGGCGGTCGTGGTCGCCATCGCCAAGGAGCACGGGCGCCGGGGCGATCAGCCAGAGTCGGCTCCATTGGCTTCGCCGGCGCCGGGCTGAACAGCATGCCCGACTCCGGTTCGAAGCCCCCTCGTCGTTCGTGGCTCGCCAGGAGTACGTGCGCGAGCGTCGCCTTTTCGATCGCTCAGGCGGTCGCGCCCGCCGCGAACGCGCAGGGTTCCGAGAACGAGGCCGCCCCGCGTCTCGAATGGCGCCAAGAATGGCCGCGATTTCGAACGTGGGAGTATGCGGCGACGGGCGTGTCGCTCGCAGGGCTCGCCACTATCGTCCTGTTCGCGTCCCGTCCGGAGGAAGCAAGCGAGTACGGAAACCCCTTCGACGCTTCCGTGAGGAAAGCGCTTCGCGCCGAAACACGAGCAAGCCGTGACGACGCGCGCTTCGTCGGCGACGCCGGCTTCCGTTTTCTCAACATCTATCCCTACGTCGATTCGCTCGTCGTCGCCGGGCTCGTCCACTGGAACAGCGACGTGGCGCTGCAAATGACGCTGATCGACACGCAGGCGTTCGCGATGGCAGGGTTCGTTTCCATCGGCTTCGAACGGCTGCTCGGCCGCGCCCGCCCGAGCGCTCGCGAATGCCGGAACAAGCCCGACTACGAGCGATTCTGTGGGGCGGACGACGCCTACTCGAGCCTCATGAGCGGCCATACTGCGATCGCGTTCGCGGGCGCGGGACTCACTTGTGCGCACCACACGCACTTGCCTCTCTACGGCTCGCGGGCAGCGGATATTTCGGCGTGCCTGGTCACGGTCGGAATGGCAGCGGCATCCGGTGTCGCGCGCGTCGTGAACGATCGGCACTGGGCTTCGGATATCGTCCTCGCCGCCAGCGTCGGCGGCGTCAGCGGCTACTTGCTGCCGGTGTGGCTCCACTATGGCTCGAATGACGCCGGCCGTCCGCGGGAGTCAGGCGGACAGGGACTGAACTTCGCCGTGCTTCCCGAGCTCGGCCCGGAACGGGCGGCGGTACGGATCGTGCTCGTCAATTGAAGGATTCATGAGGTTCTCGGCTGCCCTCGGCATCGGCTTCTGGCTTTTCGCGTGGTCCCTTCCGGTTCGCGCAGAGGAAGCAGCCGAGAAGGCTTCCCAATCGGCGACTCCCGAGCAGCGGAAGGAAGAAGAGCGAGCACGACTGGTGCAGCAAGTCCTCACTTCTGGAGGTGAAGGAGAAGACCTCGCCTGGCTCTACTCGCGAGCGGACGAGTACTCGCCGTCGGATCTCACCGGCGAACCGATTCCGGCTCCAGGCCTGCCGAAACGAGGGGAAGGTTCGGAGCGGCGCTGGGATCCGCGCTGGCGCAAGTTCGGGACCGCGAACTACGTTCTCACCGGCGTCGGGTTCGGTGTGAACGTGGCCTCGTCTTTCGTCCCGCTGTCGCAGCACCCGTGGCGTCGTACGAACGAGCTCGACGAGTGGGGAAGGCGCAAGATTTCCGTGGAAACGTACGAATCCGGAGAGTGGGCGCAGGATTTGAGCGACGTGCTCCTGTCCCTGAACCTCATGTTCCCGCTGCTCGTGGATTCGCTCGTCGTCGGCTATTGGTACCGCCGTAGCCCCGAAGTGGCCGGTCAAACCGCGCTCGTGTCGCTCGAGGCCATGGCGGTCGCGTCGATGCTCCAGGGCTCGACTTCGGCGTGGCTAGAGCGGGAGCGTCCCTACGGGCGCGACTGCGGCAAGACGATCCCCGGCGAGCTCTCGGATTGCAGCGACAACGTGCGCTACCGGAGCTTCTTCAGCGGCCACACGTCGATGAGCTTCGCCGCAGCCGCGGTCTCTTGCTCGCATCATGCGCGGCACGAGCTCTTCGGCGATCCCCTGGCCGACGGAATCACCTGCGGCGCCGAGCTCGCGAGCGCCACTGCGGTCGGGGTGATGCGCGTCGTCGCGCTCAAGCACTACCTCACCGACGTCTTTACGGGTGCGGCGGTGGGAACGCTGAGCGGAATCGGTGTGCCCTGGCTCCTGCATTACGGTCCGCTCGCGCGGGTCGACGCGGAGTCGACATCGAGCTTGACCTTTACGTTGTACCCGCTCGCGAACGGCGCGGCCGTCGGAGGTACCTTCTGATGCCTTCAGGTCTTGATTTCAGGCGTTCCTTGCGCGTGCTTGCGGCGCTTTCGGCTCTCGCAATCGTGCCCGCCGCAAACGCGGCGGAGCCGTTCGGGATCGACTCGCCCACGCCGTCACCACCGGCGCCGAGCGGGACCGACCAAGCCGTGGTGGCTCGCTATTGGGAGCTCGGACGTACGCGGCCATTTCTCGCGGGTACCGTCGACGCGGGTTATCCCTACTTCAGACCACGTTTTGCGGCCGGCTACGGGCGCCCCTTTTGGTCGTGGCTCGGCGTCGAGGTTTCACCCACCCTCGCCTTCGGCGGCGTCGGGTCGTACGTCGGCGCAGCGGCAGTCGTACCCGGCCTCACGTTGCGTGG
>DASUTR010000243.1:0-7152 GCA_036374535.1 Polyangiaceae bacterium | reverse complement strand
CCCCTAACCACTCGGGTAGTTCGGCGATGCACGAGGGACCAGGCGAGACGGAGTCCCCCGTTTCGAACACTCCGATCGCGTTTCCTGAAACGTCGGTCGGGGGCGGCGCCACATGAACCCTGCCTCCTGCACCGCCGCTGTCGGTAGACCCTCATGGCAATTCCCGATCGGTCCTCCCCGAGCAACGCCCTTCGCCCGAGTGACGCAGTGCCCACACCTCTGAGCGGCGTGCGAACCCCGGCCGGTATCGAGCGCGAGCCGTTCGGTCGCACGGACGACGGCCGCGATGTGGCGCTCTTCACGCTCAGGAACGCGAACGGCGTCGTGATGAAGGTCACGAACTACGGCACGATCATCACCGAGCTTCACGTTCCCGACCGCAGCGGGACGCTCGCCGACGTAGTCCTCGGCCTACCCGACCTCGCCGGCTACGTCGCCAAGAGCCCGTATTTCGGCGCGACGGCGGGCCGCGTCGGAAACCGCGTCCGCGAGGGGAAGTTCGAGCTCGGTGGCAAACGGTACGAGCTTGCCACGAACGACGCGCCGCATCACCTGCACGGTGGGACCAAGGGTTGGGACAAGGTCGTGTGGGACGCGGACGCGTTCGAAACCGCGCACGGTCCCTCGATTCGCTTCACCTACGTTTCGAAGGACGGCGAGGAGGGATACCCCGGTACCGTCACCGCGAGCTCGACGTACACGCTCACGAACCAGAACGAGCTTCGTTGCGACATGCGGGCGACGACCGATCGGACGACGCTCGTCAACATGCTGCACCACAGCTACTGGAACCTCGGCGGTCACGACTCGGGCACCATCACCGAGCACGAGCTCACGCTCGAATGCGACGAGTACACGCCGGGCGATCCCAACGTGCCCACGGGGGCCCGAGCGAGCGTGCACGGCACGCCGTTCGATTTCACGCGGGCGAAGGCCATCGGGCGTGACCTCCTCGCGGCCTACGCCGAGCCCGTGGGCTACGACCATAATTTCGTCGTGCGCGGCGCGCCGAACACGCTCCGTTCCGTGGCGCGGCTCTTCGACCCGAAGTCAGGCCGCGTGCTCGTGCTCGAAGCCGACCAGCCCGGCGTGCAGTTTTACTGCGGGAAATTTCTCGACGGAACCCTCTCCGGTAAGGGCGGCGTGCGTTACCCGAAGTATGGCGGGCTCTGTCTCGAGACGCAGAAGTTCCCGAACGCGATCAACGTGCCCGCCTGGCGAAAAGACGTGATCCTCGAGCCCGGTACGACGTACTCGCACACCATGATTCACCGCTTCACGACGGCCTGAACCTCCGAACTCGAGATCCCCCATGAGCGAACCCCTGAATTTCGGCATCATCGGTACCGGCGGCATCGCGGGCGACTTCGCGCAAGCGCTTTCGCAGTCGAAGCTCTGTCGTGTCGTGAACGTCGTCGGCTCGTCACCCGAGAAGGGTCAGACGTTCACGAAGAAGTTCGGCCTTCCCGCGGCGTCCGGCTCGCTCGACCAGTTCCTCGCCGACAAGAACGTGCAGGCCGTCTACGTCGCGACGCCGCACCCGTCGCACGAAGCGCAAGCCATCGCTTGCATCGAGGCGAAGAAGCACGTGCTCTGCGAGAAGCCGATGACCATCGACGCGGCGGGGACCGAGCGCGTCATCGCCGCCGCGAAGAAGCACGGCGTGTTCTTGATGGAAGCCTTCATGTACCGCTGCCACCCGCTCATGAAAGAGCTCATCGGGCGCCTGAAGGGCGGCGTCATCGGCGACATTCGCCACGTGCGCGCGGACTTTTCGTTCCGCGTGCCGCGCGATCCGAAGGGGCGGCTCTTCGATCGAGCGCTCGGCGGCGGAGGCATCCTCGACGTGGGCGGCTACCCGGTGTCGTTCGCGCGTCTCGTGGCCGGCCTCGTCGAAGGCAAGCCGTTCGCCGAGCCGACGAAGGTTCAAGCCATCGGCTACCGCGGGCCCACGGGCGCCGACGAAACCGCGACCGCGCTCTTGTCGTTCGCGTCGGGCTTCAACGCCACCGTTTCTTGCGCGGTGCATCACGAGGGCGGGCGCGTCACGCAGGTGTTCGGCGAAAAGGGACGCATCGTCATCGACGATCCGTGGATCCCCGGCGGCGACCGCCAGTCGCGCCAGACGGGCTTCTCGCTCCACCTCGACGGCAAGCCGCCCGAGTTCGTGCCGATCACGACCGAGGTCGCCACGTACGCCATCGAAGCCGAGCTCGTCGCGCGCACGCTGCCGGCGGTCGAGGCCCCGTGGCCGGCCATGAGCTGGGCGGACAGCCTCGGCAACATGCGCGTGCTCGACGCCTGGCAGGCGGCCATTCCATAACTTCACGCTCGCGAGAAGAGCATCACGGACCAAGGGAAAAGCATCATGAAAAAGCCTCTCAAACTGACCCGTTTCGGATTCTTGGCGTCGGCCGCAGCGCTCGTGTTCGCCTGCAATAAATCCGAGCCGAGCGGCCCGGCCGCCGGGACCGCCGCTCCCGCCGAGCCGAGCGCGCCGAAGATCGTGAAGCTCGCATTCGTCACGAACAACGCGAGCGAGTTCTGGAAGATCGCGCAGGCGGGCATCCGCAAATACGAGCAGGAAGCCAAGGTCCAGGTCGACGTGAAGATGCCGTCGAACGGCACGACCGCCGAGCAGAACCAGATCCTCGAAAACCTCGCGAGCCAGGGCTACGACTCCATCGCGGTGAGCGCGATCGCGCCGTCCGACCAGGTTCCCGTGCTCGACAAGGTCGCGGCGAAGTCGAAGCTCATCACGTTCGACTCGGACGCGCCGAAGTCGAAGCGCCTGCTCTACATCGGCACGAACAACGTCGAGGCCGGCAAGGCGCTCGGTGCCGAAATCGTGAGAATGCTGCCGAACGGCGGAAAAATGGCGGTATTCGTCGGGACGCTGTCCGCGGACAACGCGAAGGAGCGTCTCCAGGGCATCGAAGAGGCGATCAAGGGCAAGAACATCGAGATCGTCGACAAGCGCGAGGACAACACCGACCGCGCCAAGGCGCGCTCGAACGTCGAAGACATCGTGAACGCGCATCGCGACCTGAACCTCGTCGCCGGCCTGTGGTCGTACAACGGACCCGCGATCGTCGCGGCGCTCGAAGCGCTCGGCAAGAAGGGCAAGGTCAAGGCGGCCGTGTTCGACGAGGAAGACCAGACGCTCACGGGCATCCAGAACGAAACCGTCGAGGTCACCGTGGTCCAGAAGCCGTTCCAGTTCGGCTACCTCTCGGCGAAGTGGATGCACGAGCTCGCGACCAAGCCCGAAGCCATGGCGGCGATCCCCGCGAACAAGGTCGTCGATACGGGCGTCGAGGTGATCAACAAGGCGAACGTGGCCGATTTCAAGGCCAAGCTCGTCGAAATGAAGAAGTGATCCGTTGGCAATGAGAGACCTAGCGATGTCGTTGGAAGTAGCGGCTCGGCAGCCGACGGCGCCCTGCGACTGGCGCGACCTGGAAACAGGCCGCACCGGCCTCGCCGGTTTTTCGTGAGAGTCGCGTCGACCCGTGCCGATCGTGGTCTGGTCTTCCAAGACTTCGAGGTCGTCGTGGGCTGGGGCTTTGCCCCAGCCGCGCCTTCGGCAGACGCCGAACGAAACGATCGTCCGAACGATCCTCGTCTCGGAGCACCTTGGATTTCGCGAGGGCGCGATGTCCGGGAAGAAAAACAAACATGATGATCCTCTTCGCCCTCGTCCGTCTTCCTGTTGAAAAAATCCGGATCGTTCAGTGACTGACGCATCGCTTCTCAGAATGTCCGGCATCACCAAGCGCTTTCCCGGCGTGGTGGCGCTTCGGGACGTGTCGCTTCGGCTCGAGGCGGGCGAGGTGCTCGCGCTCATGGGCGAGAACGGCGCCGGCAAGAGCACCCTCATGAAAATCCTCGGCGGCGCGTACCTGCCGGACGAGGGCGAGATCAGGCTCGAGGGAAAGCCCGTCGTGCTCTCGGGCGTGCGCGAAGCCAAGCGGCTCGGCATCGCGCTGATTCATCAGGAATTGATGCTCGCGCCGAACCTCGACGTGGCGTCGAACATCTTCCTCGGCAACGAAAAAGCGCCGGGCGGCATGATCGGCCCGCTGCCCCGCGGGCGCCTGAACTCCGCGGCCGAGCGGCTCATCGAGCGCGTCGGTTTGAAGGTCAAACCGACGACGCCCGTTTCGTCGCTCACGACCGGGCAGATGCAAATGGTCGAGATCGCGAAGGCGCTCTCGCTGAACGCGCGCATCATCGTGATGGACGAGCCCACCTCGTCGCTCACGGCGGGTGAGTCGGAGCACCTGTTCGCGATCATCCGCAAGCTTCGCGCCGACGGCATCGGCCTCGTCTACATCTCGCATCGGCTCGACGAGGTGCTCGCGCTGTCCGACCGCATCACGGTGCTCCGCGACGGGCGCTACGTCGGCGACATCGCGAAAAGCGACGCGTCACACGAGAGCATCGTGCAGATGATGGTCGGGCGCGACCTCAAGAATCAGTATTTTCCGTCGCGCGAAGGCGTGACGCCGGGCGACGTGGCCCTCGACGTGCAGGGCGTCGTCGTTCCGGGAACGCCCGGGGGCGTCTCGTTCCAGGCGCGACACGGCGAGATTCTCGGTTTCGCGGGGCTCGTGGGCTCGGGTCGCACGGAGCTCATGCAGACGATCTTCGGCGTCACCCCGTTACTCGGCGGATCGATGGCGCTCGACGGCAAGCCGTACGCGCCGCAGACCCCGCGCGACGCCATCGAACGCGGCGTCTACCTGGCGCCGGAAGATCGCAAGGCCCACGGGCTCGTCTTGCCGATGTCCATCGCGCAGAACACCTCGCTCCCGAACCTGCACACGTACGCGAAGTTCGGCTTTCTGGATCGCGCGACGGAGCGCCAGGTCGCCACGCAGGAAGTGAAGCGGCTGCGCACGAAGGCGCCGTCGATCCAGCAGCTCGTCGTGAACCTTTCGGGCGGAAACCAGCAGAAGGTCGTGCTCGGAAAGTGGCTCGCCATGAACCCGAAGGTGCTCATCCTCGACGAGCCGACGCGCGGCATCGACGTGGGCGCCAAGGCCGAAATTTACCGGCACATGGCGGAGCTCGCGGCCCAAGGGATCGCGATCATCATGGTGAGCTCGGACATGGAAGAGATTCTCGGAATGAGCGATCGCGTCGTCGTCATGCACGAAAAACGCATCAAGGGCGTGCTCGCGAGGAGCGAGCTCAGTGAGAAGAGCATCGCGATGCTGATGACGGGCGCGCGACGAGGAGAAGCGGCATGAGACGCGAGCTTGGCATGGGTGTGGCGCTGATCCTGATGTGCCTCGCCTTGTTCATCTCGAACCCCGATTTTCTCGGGTATTCGAACACCATCAACACCCTCCGCCAGATCTCGATGCTCGGCATCTTCGCGATCGGCATCGGTTTCGTCATCATCACCGGCGGCATCGATCTGTCGATCGGCTCGCTCATCGGCCTGACGGGCGTCCTCATCGCGAAGCTCTCGTCCACCGCTCAGGGCGGGCTCGGCTACTCGCTCTGGGTCGGCATTCCCGTCGCGCTCGGCATCACGCTCGCGCTCGGCTTGATGCAGGGGTTGCTCATCACGCGCCTCAAGCTCCAGCCGTTCATCGTGACGCTCGGCGGCATGCTCTTGTTTCGCGGCGTCTCGCAGACGATCGCCGAGGGCGGCACGCTGAGCCTCGGCGGCTCGCCGCTGCTCGATCTCGCGAACGGCGGCTGGCTCAACGTGAGCGGCGAGCCGCTGCTCCCGTACCCGCTCCTGATCTTCCTCGTCGTCATCGCGATCGGCACGTACGTGCTGCATTTCACGGTGTACGGACGCTACATCTACGCCATCGGCGGCAACCGCGACGCCGCCGAATACTCGGGCATCAACGTGCGCCGCGTCGAAACCTCGACGTACGTGATTTCGGCAGGTCTCGCCGGCGTATCGGGCGTCTGCTACGCGGCGTACATCGGGCAGATGTCGCAGCAGGTGGGCGTCGCGTACGAGCTCTACGCGATCGCGGCGGCGGTGCTCGGGGGCTGCTCGCTCCGCGGCGGCGAGGGCACGGTGCTCGGCATCATCATCGGCTCGGCCGTGATGCGCGTCATCGACAACGGCATCAACATGTTCCAGGTCCGCTACGTGGACCACGACAAGGTGCCGCGCATCTGGCGCCTGGACCCGAACTGGACCTTCATCATCATCGGCATGGTGATCCTCGTCGCCGTCGTCATCGACCAGGTCGTGCACATCGTGCAGGCGAAGCGACGCATCCGCATGGCGGGCCAGCTCGAGAGCGCGGGCGTACCCGCCGGTCCGACGCCGCCGAAAGAAGCGGCGACCTCGGCCGATACGACGTAGGCTCCCGCATGCCGTCGGGGGTTCGCGCCCGCCTGCTCGCTGCCCTCCTCGTGCTGCTTTTCGTGCTGCTCTCCGGCGCGCCCGCCCGCGCCGAAGAGGACGCGCCCAGGCTCGACTACGCCGTCGGAAGCGACGCCGCGGGCTGCCCGAGCGCCGTCGAGTTTCGCTCCGCTGTGACGGCGCGACTCGGCCGCGACCCCTTCACCGCCGAGTCGAGCCGCACGCTGCGCGTGGAGGTTCGACTCGAGGACGGCGACCTCGTCGCGACGGGCGCGCTCGTCGAGGCGAACGGCGCGTCCTCGGGCCTCCGGCGCATCACGGGCAAACCCGACGGCTGTCGCGAGGTGATCGAGGGCATGGCCCTCGCCGTCAGCCTCACGTTCGGAGCGCTCGCGGAATCGAGCGCCCCGCCGGCGGCCACCGCCGCGGAGGCCGACACCAAAACGCCCGAGCGGCCGCCCAGCGCTCCGCCGCGACCCCCCGCGCCCGGCCAAAGCGAGATCGCTTCCTTGGCACCTACGGCGGAACGTCGTGACGGCACAGCAGTGCCCGCCGAGCCCCACGGCGAAGGCGAAGCCCTGGCGGCGGCCGTGGGACTCGCGGGACACGCGGCGGCCGGCGTCGGACCGGGCGTGGGAGTCGGCGGTGCGCTCCTCCTGCGCGGGCGCCGGAATTGGTGGTCGCTCGCCGTCGAAGGCCGGCTCGACGGTTTCGGGAGCACGGAGCTCGAGACCCGAGGCACCGTGACCACGAGCCTCGTCGCCGCCGTCGTCGCCGCGTGCGGTCACCGAGGCATCCTGATGCTTTGC
>DASUTR010000242.1:0-3074 GCA_036374535.1 Polyangiaceae bacterium | reverse complement strand
GGTCGGCATCCCGCGCCGCGCGGCGCGCGGCGCGCGAGTACGACGCGAGAAACAGCGGCAGGAGCACCGCCTTCCAGGGCCTTCGCTTGAGGTTGCCGACGATGCCATGCCCGTAGGCGAGCCCGTAGTGGCGGAACGACGCAGGGGAGACCACATCGACCACGACACCTGCCTCGCGGAGGTGCTCGACGGCTTCGCGCACGAAGACACCGGCGACGTCGTCCGGCGAGCGCGGGTACGACGTCGTGAGGATGACGACCTTCACTCGCGCCGCGCGCGGATGGCGACGACGGGGAGCGCGGCTGCAAGCGTTGCGAAGACGTAGAAGTAGTAGAAGGTCATCGTGAGGTAGAAGACGTTCGCAACGAGGGTGGCGACGAGGGCCGCGGTCATCCCCCACGCCACGGGTCTGATGCGGGCGGCGAGCGGATCGCCCGCGGCCGACAGCGTGCGCCCGATACGCCGCGCCGCGCCGAGCCTGCGGAAGATCCAGAGCACGAACACGGCGAACAGCGCCGCGCCGACGATGCCCGTCTCGACGATCGTGGCGACGTAGAACGAGTGCGGGCCGAAGTCGGGGCGTCCAGTGACGAACTCGTAGTAGACCGCGAAGTTGTTGAGCCCGAGGCCGAGGAACGGGTTCGTGGCGAGGATGTCCGGGACGAACGAGTAGACCTCGAAGTGAGGCGATGCGGCCGCGCGGCTCGTATTCGTCCGCGCGCGCAGCACGGTGAGGAAGAAGTCGAGCCGAACGACGATCACCGCGGCGACCAGCACCGCCACGGCGCCGAGCGGGATCAGGAAGGCGGGCCGCCGCAGGTGCCTCCGATAGGGCAGAGCGAGCACGAGCGCTCCGCAGCCGAGACCGAGCAGCGCGCTCCGCGAGAGCGTCGCCAGCTCGACGAGGAGGAGGAACCCCAGCGTTACGGCGAGTGGCGTCTTCAGCCTGTGTCCCGCTTCGAGCCTGAGATACAGCGGCGTGAGCACGAGCAGCGGGATCACGAGCTCGATCCCGAGGTGGTTCGGGTCGCCGGTGAGTGCATTCGGCCGAAACACCTCTTGCGTCCCCCCGACGGCGCCGAACACGTTGATGCCGGTTTGGCGCGACGTGATCGGCTCGATGAGGAGCTCGTCGAGGTTGATCCCGCCCTCGGCGAGCACGAGCTGGATCACGCCGTAGACCGCGTTGAGGCCGATCCCGCCGAGGAACGCGGCCAGCGCGTACCAGTAGAAGCGCAGATCGCGCCGGGCGAGCAGCGCGACGCCGGTGACGAGGAACCCGAAGTGGAGGACGAACTTGACCATCCCCTTCGCCCATTGCGCGAGCGACTGACCGGTGTCGAGGCTGTAGAAGCCCGCCAGGTAGACGAGCGCGAACACGACGAAGAACACGAACGCGACCATCGCCGTGCGCGTGAAGCGGCCGTCGTTCCGCTCGAAGCGGTCCCACGCGAACAGCACGAGGAACACGGACGTGAGGACGTCCGAGAGCGTCAGCGAGCCCGCGAGCTCCCACTGGAGCTTGTGGAAGGTGACCGTGAGGATCGTCAGGAGGAAGAGCCCGTCGAGCACCGGCTGCACGAGCAGGCGCTCGCGGGGCGCGGCGCGGGGCGCGGCGAGCGCGTGGCTCGTCACGCGATCTCCTCGACAAGCGCAGCCAGCTCCTCGACGCGTGCACGCCGTGAGAGCCTCTCCTCGTCGCGCTTCGCAAGCTCGACGGAGTCGAGGCCACCGTTCGCGAACCGCGCTTGCATGTCGACGAGCGCGGCGCGAATCCCCTCGACGTCGTCGGGCGCGACCACGACCCCCGCACCCGTCTCGCGCACCAGCGCAGCAGCCGCGCCGTCCGGCGGCACGACCGCCAAGATGGGACGGCCGGCTGCGATGTACTCGTACACCTTCCCGGAGAGGACGCCCTTCCCACGGCCGCCCGCGTCGGGGACGAGGAGGAGCAGCGCCTCCGAGTCGCGCTGCAACCGCAGCGACTCGCCGCGGGGCGCGTACGGCACGAGCTCGAGGCGGTCGCCGAGGCCGAGCGCCTCCGCCCATTCGCGATCCGTCGACCGGAAGTCGCCGACGAAGCGAGCCACCGCGTCCAGATCTGCCTGCCGGAACGCCTCGAGAAACGGCCTGGGGTCGCGCTTTCCGAAGAAGCTGCCGGTGTGGGTGATCCTGAACCGCTTTCCCGGCACGTACTCGAGCCCCGCGAAGTCGTCGAAGTCGCACCCGTTCGAGATGACACGAACCGCGCCGCGCGCGCCCAGGCCGCGCACCTCGTCCGCAATGGCCTCCGACACGCAGGTGACCGCGTTGGCGCGACGCGCGACGAGCTTCGCGACCTGCTCCGTCGCGGCCTGTCGCGCACGCGCGGCCGCCGTGTCGTCACGCCGGTGCTGGTTCGCGACGAGCGGGTCGCGGAGGTCGGCGATCCAGCGCGCGCCCGTCGCTTTCTGGACGGCGGCGCCGACGAAGTGCACCGACGGCGGAGGCGACGTCGTGATCACGGCGTCGATGCCTTCGCGGCGCACGATGCGGATCGCGGCCGGGATCGCAGTGAGGTTCCAGGTGACGCTCGCGTCGGGAAGCAGAAGACGGCGGGCCGTGACCTGCGCCTGGAGGAGCGCTCGGTCGAGCCCGTCCGCGGCCCGGAGCTCCTCTGCCGGCTTCCGCGCCTTCGGCCCGAGGTAGCGCGCGCGGTGGATCCACGCCTGCGTCGGGACGCGCAGCTCCGGGTCCGTATGCACCCACTTCGGGTCGTCCGGAGCGAGCACGTGCGTCTCGACGCCGAGCGCCGGGAGGTACTGCGCGAGCTTGAGCGACCGCTGCACCCCGCCACCCCCCGCGGGCGGGAAGTACATCGTCACGAGCAGGACCTTCACGGGGAGGAAGCGTAGAGCCGACGCTCAGACGGACGCGAGCGCGTCGCGAGCGGCGTCGATCGTCGCGTCGATCTCGGCGTCGCCGTGGGCAGTCGAGATGAAGCCCGCCTCGAACTGCGACGGAGCGAGATAGACGCCGCGGTCGAGCATCGCCGCATGGAAGGCGGCAAAGCGTGCTGTGTCGGCCGCTTTGGC
>DASUTR010000241.1:0-2310 GCA_036374535.1 Polyangiaceae bacterium | reverse complement strand
TGCCGTGGCGCTCTTCGACTCCGGGCGTACCGCTCGCGCGCTCGAGGTACTCGACGCACTTCATCGCCGGTACCCGGGCGACGCGCAAATCCTGGGGACGCTCGTCGATTATGCCCGGCGCTCGAACCGCGCCGAGGAGGCCGACCGCTACGCCCGTGAGCTCGAGGCGCAAGCCGAACGCCGTTAGAGCGCCGCGACGGCTCTTCTCCGAGCGGCGCGCTCGTCATCGCGAGGGCTGCGACGGATCGGCGGACGCTAGCCTCGCGGCATCTTCTTTTCGAGATTCTCGCGCTGCCAGATCTGCCAGTCGCCCAGCGAGCGTCGCGTGCGCTCGACGACGCCGGGCGCGAGCGCCAGAGCGGGTGGGCTATTCGCCGGCAGCTCGATCAGTGCCTCGAGCAGTCCCGCGGCGGCGGCGAGCCGCTCGATGAGCTCCGAGGGAGCGAGAGCGATCACCGCGAGCTCGAGTGCCGTTCTGGCCTCACGCCGGAGGTGGCTGAGACCGAGCGCCGGCTCGGGGGTCATGGTCGAGACCCCGGCGGGGCTCTCGCGTTTGGGCCTGTTCATGTCACGTCCTCCGGGGTTCCTTCCAAGGGCGGGGACCGCTCCTCGATGACACGGAGAATCATCGACGCGGGTCGATTCAAGGGGGCCGCGGAAAAAATTTCGAGCGCGTGATTTTCTGCGGTGACAGGCCTTGACGGGTTCGGGCTGGATGTTTAGCCAAAAAACAAGCTTTTAGAGGTGCCTTGGCCGCACCTCGGCGGTCGAACCCCGACGATGCGGCCGGCACCGTGAACGGTTCCCCGGTGCTTGGGGGGCCAAGGAGGTCATGGTCATGTTGAACGCATGGAATGCCGTTTCGACGTTGGATCGCATGTTCGACGATGTCATGGGGTCGGCGTTCGGCACGGCGACGAGCAATCGAACTTTCAATCCAGCCATCGACGTGCGCGCGAGCGACACGGAGGTCGTTCTCGTCTGCGACGTTCCCGGCGTCAGGCAAGAGGATCTGGAGATCACCCTTACGAACCACGTACTCACCATCCAAGGCACGCGAAAGTTCGATAGCGGGGAGACCCAGCGCGTCATGCTGGGCCGCGCGTACGGTTCGTTCAACCGCTCGTTTACGCTGCCGGACGCGCTGGACGAGGAGAAGCTGACCGCCGAGCTCGCGGACGGCGTGCTCACCGTTCGGATCCCGAAGCTCCCGAAGGCGCAGCCGCGAAAGATTCAAATCGGTATCGGCTCGGATACGAAACAGCTGAAGGAGTAGCGAGACAACCTAATAACCGCGAAGGGGTAACACCCGGCTAGGCGGAACCTCCGCCAAACGGGGCGAGCACCGAACCGGTGCCGCCCCGTTCCTTTTTCTTGTCAGCGTTCGCCTCAAACGCTCGCGACGAAGGCCGCTGCGAACGCGACACCGACGAGCAGGCTCGCGGAGACGGCGAGAAGGGAGCGCACGCGCATGCGCGACCGGCTCTCGTCGTCGAGCACGGCTTCGGCGCCGTGATCGGCACCGCGAGAGCCCTTCATGCCGTGATACGCGCAGATCCCGAGCGTCCCGGAAATGAGCCCGTACGCCGAGATAGCCACCGGCAACGCCAGAAACCAACCGAGCGATCGCACGGCGTGAAGCTCGAACGCCAAGAGGCCCGAAACGAGCGTCACGCCCGCGAAGAACACGCCCCCCCGCAGCGCCTGAGCGCGCGCCCGATCTCCGAGGTTCTTCCGCGTGCAGGCGAACATGGGGCGGCTCGGACGTAAGCATACCCCCATCGAGCTCGAGCGCTCGCCTGGACCCCCCGGATGCGCAAGGATGGCCCCGTGAAGTTGCCGGGCAGCGGGCGCCTCGTGGAGCTGAGACCCGGCGAGCTACCGCTGTTCCTGCGGATCTTTTCGGTCCTGCTCCTCACCGTCGCGGGGCATACCCTGCTCGAAACCGCTCGGGACGCGTTGTTCCTGTCCCGGCTTGCCCCGCGGATGCTCGCCCTCGTCTACGTCTCCGCCGCAGTCGGTATGTTCGTGGTGACGCCGCTCGGAGTGCGGCTCACGCGCAGAGCGGGCGCTCGCAATGCGCTCGTGCTTTCCCTGTTGTCGACCGCCGTCGGCGCGTTCTGGTTTCGAATCCGGGAGCCGACCGAAGGCGTCGTCTTCGCGCTTTACGTGTTCGGGACGTTGTCCGCCACGCTGCTCATCGGTCAGTGCTGGTTGCTCGCCAGCACCTCGTTCACGGCGGCGCAAAGCCGCAGGGTGTCGGGACCGCTCGCCGCCGGCGGAGTGTGCGGCGCCGTCGCGGGTGCGTCT
>DASUTR010000240.1:0-15226 GCA_036374535.1 Polyangiaceae bacterium | reverse complement strand
GGCGCGGCCGATCGCGCGAAGGCCGGCGTGAAGGGTTACCTCTTGAGCAAGCTCGACGACGGTCGGGTCGTCGTCCACTTCTTTGCCGACGACGTCGCCGTCATCGAGGATGCCTTGCGTTCGCCCGACATGCAGAAGTTTCTCGATCGCAAGGGCGCACCGGAGACGTCGCTCCTTTGGGTCACGCGCGACGTGCTCGTCACCGTGCCCTCCGCGCCGCCCTCCGGCGAGACCTACAGCTTGTACCTGAAGCTCAAGGTGGGCGACTTCGCCGCACTCGAGCGCGGCTTCCGCGAGCGCTACGCGGTGTTCGCCGAGCACGGCGTCATCGCCCAGGGGCTCCACCAGAGCACGGCGAACGACTCCATCGCGATTTTGCATTTCCTCGGTACCGCGAAGGACAAACTCGAGGCGCTGCCGCAACGCAAAGAGTTCGCCGAGCTCATGGCGCTCGCGAAAAATGCCGAGGAACCGAAGCCGCTCGTCGGCATCGACGTCGCGCGCGATCGCCCGAAGTGAGCGCGAGTCAGGGCTCGAATCCGAGGCTTTCGCGCAGCGAAAAATCGAGGCGCAGCCCCGCCATCACGACGTCGTCGGCCCGTTCGCCGAGTGCGTCGCGCGTGGCGCCGGTGCGTCCCTCGACGTAGGCGAACGAGCGCGCTCGAGAGTCCACGAAAAAGCGCGCGCCCGCGATGAGATCGCGCGTGCCGTAGTCCGGATCCACGAAGCGCGCGTCGAGCGCGCGCGGGATCGCGAAGTCGAATCCGGCGTAGGGCATCGCGACGTTGCCGAAGCGCCGGGCGACGTAGAGCTCGGCGCCGAGCGTGTCGTACATGACCGTCGCCGATTCGGTGGGAACGAGCTCGTGGTTCCGGGTCCACGTATCGACGACGGCGAGCGTCCAGTGTGCATCGCCGAAGTGGACGCCGGCCGTGAGCGCCTGCGCGTCGCCCCCGTCGTAGCCCGCGATCGCCGCGTTCAAGTCGAGAAACGAGCGCGAATAGGCGATGCCCGCGCGAAGCCCAGCGCCGACGTCCACGACCAAAGAGCCGCTCACGCCGTCGACCACGGCCTCGCGCGTGTCGAGGAATTGCGCCTGAGCGCCGATTGCGATGGGCCCGGCGAGCACTCGGTAGCTCACGGCGCCGTTCGCGCGACCTTCACCCGTCTGCCCGCCGTCCGTCCCGGCGTTGTAGGTGGAGCTGCCGTTCGCGCCGAATACCGTGTACACGTCCGTCCACTTCGAAACGTCGTAGTACACGCCTTCCTGCTTGCCGAGCGCAAGTGTCCCGAACTCGCGGAACCGCATGCCGACGAAGCCGAGCCGTGTTCCGAACGCACCCTCGGTCGTCGCATCGGCGGTCGCGAGCTCGGTGTCGGGGTTGAGTGTGACGTTGTAGCTCGTGTCGCCGTCGCCGAGCTTCAGCGCCCACTCGCCTCGGCCGAAGAGCACGAAGCCGCGCCACACGTCCTGCTCGGCCGTCAAGCCGAAACGGCTGCCGTTGTTCTTCATCTCGACGCCATCGCCCGAGAGGGCCAGATGACCGTCGAAGCGTCCGTAGACGTTCACGCGCTCGGACGTTTCCCGAAGCCAGGGCGGAATCGTGTTCTCACCGCCGGAGTGCGTCGTGCCAGCCGCCGTCGTTGCGCCCGCCGGGCTCGCGAGGAGCACGAGGTCGCACAGAAGGACGTGCCACATGACAGGAAGCCCTCGGACACTCTATCGCGCCGACCTCGCTTGGGATAAGAAATGGCGCACTCGTGCTCCGCTTGCGCACCGCCCTTTCTCTTGCGAGCGCTTGCCTCGGCGTCCACGCGATCTTCGTGCCGCACGCACTCGCAGCGTCTCCCGGCGACTCGGCGTCTTCGCCGCCGGCCGCGTCCGAAGCCGGTGCGGTGAAGCGCGCGGGCTTCGAAATCCTCGCGGTGGGCGGTTGGGGCGAGAGCACTGCGGACGTTCGCAATCTCGAAATGCAGCCGTACGGCGCGAGCGCCGGCCTCGACCTCGGCTATGCCTTTCGCTCGGGGTTTCGCCTGGGTGCGAACGTTGGATACGGCGCCGGCCGCACCGTTCACCAGCGGCACGACGGATTTCGCGACGACGATTTCGACGTCGACGCGGAGTCGTCGAGCGTGAACTTCGCTCTCACGCTCGGCTACGACGTGCCGCTGTCAGTGGTCCTTCTGCGGTACTCGCTCGGATTCGGCGCGACGTTCATGCGCTGGGACCTCGGCGAGGCCCCCGCCGAATCCGTCTGGAGCGGCGTGTCCGCCAGTAGTCCCACGTCCGGCGCGTTCATCGCTCCGGGCGTCGCGCTGCTGTTACCGCACGGCCTCTTGCAGTGCGGCGTCGGCTTCGACTACCTCGTTCAGGCGAACGGCGCGATTCCGCCGGCGTTTCTCGGAAAATTGCTGGTCGGGGTGAAGCTGTGAGCGTACGGCGCGGGACGGCGCTCCTCGGTTCCGCGTTCGTGCTGCTTTCGCCGCTCGCGAACGCGGCCGAGCCGCCCGGCGATCTCCAGGCTCCGGAGAATCGCGATCGAAGGAACACCCCGTATGCACTGCCGGCGGATACGTGGAGTTTCGACATCGGCGCGCTCGGCATCGGGGGCGGCGACGCGTTCGCGAAGCTCGGTGTCGCTTACGGGTTCCTCGACGGCGCCGAAGTCGAGATGAACCTCGCGCACGCGAGTCTCGGACTCGTGAATCTCGCCGGTCGTTGGCACTTTCTCGACACGCCGTATTTCGACCTCGGTGCATCACTCGGCGTTTGGTACGGGCATGGCGAGTGGTTCTGGATCGTCACGGGTCCCGCCAAGGAGCTGATTCGCGACCTCGACGTCCTCTACGTTCCCATCCGCGTCGCGGCGAGCTCTCCCGTGTCGGGCTCGGTGCAGTTCGATCTCGGGTTGCAGTACAGCCACGCGGAGGTGTTCGGCACCGTCACCAGCGAGGACGCGCTGTTCTTGGACGCGCAACTCGGCATGCGACAATTCGAGCTCCGCCCGGGCGTGCGCTTCTTCTTGTCGGATACGACCGAGCTCGGCGTCATGAGCAACCTTCCCGTCTACAGCGCGATTCCCATCGAACGCGCCCGAGAGAGCGAAGAGGGCGGTCGAAACGAAGATTTCGTCACCGTGCCGTTTTCGGAGCTCTGGTCGGTCGAAGCTTCACTCCGTTCGCGTTTTGCAGAAGGCGTGTTCGGCAGTGTACGACTCCACTACGGCGAGATCGCTCGCGGACTTTACGGCGCGCCGCTGTATCCGTCGTTCGACGTCGAGCTCCGGCTCTGAACCGGGCGCGATCAGCGCTCGATTAGGTACTGCCCTTTGTCGAGCTCCGCCACGTACGTCCAGGGCAGCGAGATCAGTTTGGAAAAGACGAGCAAGCGATCGCCCGATTCGACGTAACCTCCGCGGTCGGGCCCGGTGATGCGCCTTGCGAGCTCGGGATCGTCCACGGGAGGGAGTTCGAGCGACGAGTCGGGGTGCGCCGACGTCGCGAGCATCGCTTTCTCGAGCTTCTCGCTGACGGCGATCTTCCCGTCTTCGGTGACGAGGTACGCCTGCCGGAACCCCGGCAAGTCGAGCCGGAGTTTCTGCGCCAGGGAAGACACCCGAAGGTCGCAGCCGGCGACGCCGACGAACACGCCGTTCGAATGAAGGCCCTGAACGGCCGAGATGCGCACGGTCCGTCGGCTCGCGTCGATCACGGGACGCGTCCAGTGCAATGAGGGATCGCGCGAGGCCATGAGGTACCAGGGGCGTTTTCGAGGATCGGCCGTCACCTCGCGCGCGGGGTATTGGGTGAACGACCCGTCTTCGAGCCCGACGAAGGAGCGGAGCAGCATGCTCTTTCCGGCGAGCAACGCCTCGTTGCGATCCTCGTCGGTGCCCTTCCGATCGTCCTTCGGTAACGCGTCGACCACGCAGGCGCGTAGCCAGCGTTCGGCCCTCACGAGGCGCGCTGCGTTCGGCGTGAGCTCGGCATCCGGCGCCTTCCCGGGCCAAGTGACGACGCCGGCCGCGAAGCTCACGGGCGCCCCTCCGGACGGTTCGAAGGGGAGGAGCGGCGGCAACGGGCGCGGGCGGCGGTCGAATTCCCGAGCGTCGCGGTCGAGGAGCTCGATGGTCGCCGCGCCCACCGCTCGCACGTCGGCCGCGAGCTCGCTGAGCTCCACGTCGACATCGTGCGCGCGACTGCTCACGGCGACGATCACACGCCGCACGTTCTCGATTTCGCGAGCCTGAAGTTCGGTCTTCCGCGCGTCGTGAACGACGACGCCGACGATCCCGGCGCTCGCCAAAAACCCGCAGAACGACAGAACGCCGAACGCGACGCCGGGCCGCCGGGAGGCGGCGCGCACGACCCTTCGCGAGATCCCCTCTCGATACACCGACACGGGCTCGTCGCGGATGAAGCGCCGCAGATCCTCGGTCATGTCCCGAACCGTCGGGTAGCGGTCCTCCGGCGCTCGCTTCGTCGCGCGCTCGATGATGGCAAGGAGGGCTGGATGAAGCGCGCGGCCGTCGAGGTCGATGGGCTCGGCGAGATGATTTTGCAGGGCCTGGGTGAGCGCCATCATCGCGTTGGTGTGCGAACGGGCGGGCTTGAGCGTCGCGAGCTCCTGCAGGATGACGCCGAGCGAATACTGGTCCGACGCCGGGCCGAGCTGGTCGATGAGCCCGAGGGCTTGTTCCGGCGGCATGTATTGCGCCGTGCCCATCACCTCGCCCTGCCGCGTTCCCATCGAACCACTGCTCGAGGGATTCTCCTCCGCCCCCTCGAACGAGGCCACCGTAGGCAGCGTTCCGAGCGTTTCCTTGTCGACGTCGCTCGGGGCCGCGGCGGCCGGCTCGGGCACCATGCTCTGGCGCTGTTCGCGCGCCATGTCGATCGGGCTGCCGACGACCCGGGCGAGGCCCCAATCCATGACGTAGACCTCGCGGTAGCGCCCGAGCATCACGTTGTGGGGCTTGAGGTCGCGATGGATGACACCGCGCTCGTGCGCGAAGTGGATGGCCTCGCCGACGCCGAGCAGCGTGCCGACGCGCTCCTTCAACGAGTACTCGCCGCGGAAGGAGCGAGCCTCTGCGGGCGCTTTCGCGGCGGCTTGGATGTAGTCGTCCATCGTCATGCCCTCGAGCAGCTGCATCGCGATTGCGGGCGAGCCCGTCGCCCCGCGCTCGAAGCTGTAGAGCGGCACGATGTTCGGGTGCTCGAGCTGCGCCCCAATCTGCGCCTCGAGCACGAAGCGGCGGAGCGCGCCCGTGTCTTTCTCGAGCCCTTCGCGCAGGCGTTTGAGCGCGACGATGCGCCCGAGTCCGCGGTCCTGCGCCGCGAACACGCTACCCATGCCGCCTTCACCCAAGAGGTCGCGCACTTCGAACCGCGCCGCGACGTCCTCGCGAGCGGGCGGCGGAGACGAGCCGGCTTCCACGTCGATAGCGACCTTGTCCCCCTTGAGCGAAGGCATTCGGCTCGTCATGAGGACTCGATCCTACTCGATGAAGAACTCAGCGCTTCCCGTTCGGGTGCGAAAAGAAGGATTTGCAATCCGCGGCTCGAGCGACGAAACTCGCGCACGAAAACGCGTGGACTCCCGCGAACCATCACGAAGAGGAAGCGACGAGAGCCCCGATTTCTCGCTGGTTCTCGGGGGTCCGCTGTTCCAGTTCCTCATCCGCTCGCATCTCGCGGGCGATGCGCTCGACCTCGTGAGGCGGCGACTCGTCGTCATCGCCCTGTTCGCGTGGCTGCCGTTGTTCTTGCTCTCGGCGGCGCAGGGGACACTGCTCGGCGGAGATATCGCGGTTCCGTTCCTGAAGGACCTCGAGCTCCACGCGCGCTTCCTCCTCGCGCTGCCGCTGCTCATCGTCGCCGAGCTCGTCGTGCACCAGCGCATGCGCTCGATCCTCCAGGTGTTTCGCGAGCGCGGCATCGTCCCGGAAGCGGCTCGCCCTCGCTTCGAAGCGGCGATCGCCTCGGCGTATCGCTTGCGGAACTCGATCGGCGCGGAGCTCGCGCTCGTCGCGATCGTCTACGGCTTCGGCATCCAGGTTTTCTGGCGCAACTTCATCGCGCTCGACACGGTCACTTGGTACTCGTCGCCGTCGGGCCTCACCATCGCCGGGATTTGGTACGGCTACGTGAGCCTGCCGATCTTCCAGTTCTTGCTGTGCCGCTGGTACTTCCGCATTTTCATCTGGGCTCGCTTTCTCTTCCACGTTTCGCGCATCGAGCTCAGCCTCATTCCCACCCACCCGGACAAGCTCGGCGGGTTCGGGTTTCTCGCGAATACGGTGCACGCTTTCACCCCGCTCGCGACCGCTCACGGCGTCATGCTCGCCGGACCGCTCGCGAGCCGGATCTTCTTCGCCGGCGCGAAGCTCTCGGACTTCCGGATGGAAGCGATTCTGCTCGTCGTGCTCGTTCTCATCATCGTGTTCGGGCCGCTGCTCGCGTTCGCGCCGCAGCTTGCCGCGGCCCGGCGCACCGGAATGCGCGAGTACGGTACGTTCGCCGAGCGCTACGTACGCGCCTTCGACGAAAAATGGCTGCGCGGCGGCGCCCCGCCGGACGAATCGCCGCTCGGCAGCGGCGACATCCAGTCGCTCGCCGATCTCGGCAATAGCCTCGAGGTCGTGCGCACGATGCGCACCTTCCCCATCACGCGGGAGGCCGTCGTGCGCCTTGCCGCTGCGACGTTCGTGCCGATCCTCCCGCTCGCGCTCACGATGATGCCGCTCGAGGAGCTCTTGAAGAAGCTTTTCGGCATGATCTTCTAGCGTCTTCTCGGCGGGTGATTTCATGGAAACGGCGGGTCTTCTCGAGCGAATCGCGCCCGGAATCACGACGCTCAAGACGTATCGCCGCGACGACGTGCGCTACGACCTCGTCGCAGGCGTCTCCGTTGCGGCCGTCGCGCTGCCCGTCGGCGTCGCGTACGCGGAGCTCGCCGGGTTCAATCCCGCCGTCGGGCTCTACTCGAGCATCTTGCCGCTCCTCGCGTATGCGCTCTTCGGTTCGTCCCGTCAGCTCATCGTCGGGCCCGACGCCGCGACGTGTGCGCTCGTGGCCGCGGCGGTCGCGCCGCTCGCCGGTGGCGACGCCGAGCAGTACCAGGCGATGTCCGTCACGCTCGCTTTCCTCGCGGGCCTGCTCGCCATCGCGGCGAGCTTCCTGAAGCTCGGAGCGCTCGCGGATTTTCTCTCGCGTCCCATTCTCTCCGGGCTCATGAACGGCATCGCCCTCTCGATCGTGCTCGGACAGCTCGGAAAGCTGTTCGGTTTCGAGGTGACGGCGGGACGCATCGTGCCGCGCCTCGTCGAGGTCGTGCAGAAGCTCCCCCTCACGCACGTTCCGACGTTCGCCGTCGGCCTCGGATCGCTCGTCGTCTACGTGCTCTCCAAGCGCTGGCTCAAACGGCTTCCGGCCGCGCTCGTCGTCATGGTCCTCGCAGGCTTCGCGGTCGCGCTCCTCGGGCTCGACGCACGGGGCGTTCGCGTCGTCGGCGACGTGCCCGCCGGATTGCCGCGCATCGCGATTCCGCAATTTTCGCTCGCGACGCTCGAGTCACTGTTCGGCAGCGCCGCCGGCGTCGCGCTCGTGAGCTTCGCGAGCGCCATGCTCACCGCGCGCGCGTTCGCCGCGAAGAACGGCTACGAAATCGACGCCAATCGCGATCTCGCCGCCGTCGGAGCCTCGAACGTCGCAGCGGCGCTTTCCCAGGGCTTCGCCGTGAGCGGAGCGGACTCGCGCACGGCGATGAACGACGCGTCCGGCGGGCGCACGCGCGTGACGGGGCTGTTCGCCGCGGCCGTGGTGGCGCTGGTCGTTTTTTTCCTCACGGCTCCCTTGAAGTACGTGCCCGTGCCCGCCCTCGGCGCCGTGCTCGTCATGGCGGCGTATTCGCTCGTGGACGTTGCGTCGCTCCGCACGCTCTACCGAGAGGACAAGACCGAGTTCGTCATCTCGGTCGTCGCGATGCTCGGCGTCGTCGCGATTGGCTCCATCCACGCCATTCTCCTCGCCGTCGTGCTCGCGCTCGTCCGCTTCATCCGCATCGTTGCGCAGCCCCGGTGCGAGGTGCTCGGCGAAGTTCCGGGCCTCAAGGGCTTTCACGGCATCGAACGCCACCCCCAAGCGAGGACCATTCCGGGGCTTTGCCTATTTCGATTCAGCGGCCCGGTCGTCTTCTTCAATGCGCTCTACTTCAAGAGCTCCGCGCTCAAAGCCGCCGCCGCAGCGGGGCCCGAACTCGAGTGGTTCGTCGTCGACGCCGGACCCATCACGAGCGTCGACGTGACGGGACGCCATGCTTTCGAAGAGCTCGAACGCGAGCTTCGCGCGCGCCACGTGACGCTGGTTTTCGCCGCACGAAAGACGGAGATCGACGCGCGTCTCCAGAAGCTCGGCCTTTCGTCGACGTACGAAGGCGTGCTTCGGTTTCCGACGCTGCGCCAGGCGGTGCGTGCTTTTGCGCAGAAAGCGCTGCCGGGAACTGGTTCGGGTTCTTGACGGGGTGGGGGGCGGAAGCTCAGTACTTCTCCGGCACGTACTTGTACGGATAGTTCGGCTCTTCGTAGCCCTGCCGCTTCTGGCGCTTCGGTAGCGCGATCTTCTCGCGCTTGAGCTTCTTGTACGGAACCTGCTCGAGCAGGTGCGTGATGAGGTTCAGGCGCGCGCGCTTCTTTTCGTCCGACTTCACGACGTACCAGGGCGCCCAGGCCGTGTCGGTGGCCGCGAACATGTCGTCGCGGGCCCGCGAGTAGTCGTACCAGCGGTTGTACGAAAGCAGATCCGGCTCGGAGAGCTTCCACGTCTTGCGGCCATCGTCGATACGGCCCTCGAGGCGGCGCGTCTGCTCGTCCATGCTGACCTCGAGCCAGTACTTCAGGAGGATGACCCCGGACTCGACGATCATCTTCTCGAAGCTCGGAACCACCTCGAGGAAGCGCTTCGCCTGCTTCTCGCTGCAGAACCCGAGCACCCGCTCGACGCCCGCGCGGTTGTACCAACTGCGATCGAAGATCACGACCTCCCCCGCTGCGGGCAGGTGCGGGATGTAGCGCTGCGCGTACATCTGACTCTTCTCGCGCTCGCTCGGTGCCGGCAGGGCCACGACTCGAAAAACCCGTGGGCTCACCCGTTCCGTGATCGCCTTGATGGTGCCGCCTTTGCCGGCGCCGTCGCGGCCCTCGAACACGATGCAGACCTTGAGCCCCTCCTTCTTCACCCATTCCTGGAGGTGCACGAGCTCGGCATGGAGCTTGGCGAGTTTCTTGTCGTATTTCTTGCGCGAGAGCTTCCCGTCGTCGGCTTCCGCGTCACCGCGTTCGTCGATTTCGGGGATCTCGTCGTTCTGGGAAGCCTCGCGCTCGTCCGCCTCGTCGTGCTTCGACGACTTTTTCTTGTCAGGCATGTCCCGCGAATACTAGCGCGAGATGCCGGTCAGATTGCCGCCGACGGCCTCGATGGAGTCGTAGAGGAGCTCGCTCGTGTAGGTCGGATTGTGGACGCCGAATGCGGAGCCCCGGGCGATGATGAAATAGTTGTAGAGCGCGCCCGCGTGAGCCTGCGGAACGGCGTTCTTCGGAAGCGCTTCGTCGTGGCGCCATTCTTCGTCGTCGAGCTGTTCGGAGGTGAGCGGATTTACCCCGTCCCGCGACAGCATGAGGAGCTCGTTCAAGCGCTCGCGGAGGCGCTGGAGGGCGAACTTCGTATCGGTTTGCCCGTCACCCACGTCGAAGTCCGTCGCCGCTTGATGGCAGTTCTTGCAAACCGAGAGTTGGGGGATGAAGGAGTGGTTGGCGACGTTCCTGTTCTCCTCGATCGGCGGCATGTGGCAGTTGACGCAGCCCTTTTCGAGGAACTGGTGCGATGACTCGCCGTACGTCTTCGACGGGTACTCGAAGCCGCCTTCGCCCGTGAAGATGTCGGTGTGCGGACCGTCGTGAGGTCCCCAGTGACTCGACGTGATGTTGATCGTCGAGGCCGAGATGTAGTTCGTCACGTCTTTTCGTGACTTGTGGCACCACATGCAGGCGTGGCCCGTGCCGTACGACTGCGTCGCAGTGCCCGTGGACATGCCGGCCGTCATGCTTTTTTCTACGATGGCGTACTCGTCGTCACCCGACGGGACGCGGAGCTCGAACGAGCCCGGCACGTAGTCTCCGCCCGTCTTGTGCGGATCGGCGTCACCCTCGGTGACGTGGCACGTGCTGCAGTGAACGACGGCGACCGTCGCCTGACCGGCGTAGACGGCCTCGGAAATCGCTCCGCTCGAGGAATTGCGGTAGTTGATTTGACCGTGCGCGAGCTCGACCGGGCCCGTAGTCCCGCTGAAGCTCACGTCGCCCGCGAGGCGCTGCTCGATGCCGTCGATGGCGTGGCAGTTGCCGCACGATTTGGCGCCCGTCCAAGACTCGACCTCTTCGCCGTCGAGGTTCGCGACGTAGGCAGCGTAATGGCGGCTCGTCTTCCATTGCTCGACGACGCCCTCGAAACCGTGGCACGGCGTGAGGCAGCTCGTCGTGAGGATGTCGCCCGGAACGCCGCCGGCGCCGATACCGGGATCGCCTTGCGGCCCTTGTGGACCTTCGGGACCTTCCGGACCCGCCGGGCCTTCGGGACCTTCGGGACCTTCGGGACCTCGCGGACCCTCCGGACCTTCGGGACCCTGCGCTCCCGGCGGCCCTGCGGCCCCGTCTTTCCCGTCTTCGCCCGAGCATGCGGCGGCGATGACGAACGACGCGGCGACGATCAACCCACTCCTAAAAATTTTCACGACGGTTCTCCTCGCGCGGCACGCACGCGGTCAAGCGGCCGAATAGTCGTCCCGCGATAGGAGCGTGTCAATCGCGATCGACCGCGGGTCCGGCAGGAAAAATGTCGGCTAATGCCGCGCAGAATCTGCGCTTGGCTGAGGCGGCGCCAGAGAGCGTCGAGAGCGTTTCGCGTCCATGACGACGGCGAGGAGGTAACAAAGCACCGCGAAGCCGCCGATGACATGGCCGCCGCTCATCGCGAAAATCACCAAGAGCGGATTCGGAAATAGGATCGACGCCACCATCACGACGAGCCCGACGAGCGCCGTGATGCAGGCGAGGCGCGTGAGGTGCTCGACCGAATGTTCCATGAGCCGCTCGAGCGGCCGCCCGGGAAGGCGCGCCTTCATCGCGCGTCCCTCGGGACGTGAGCGTTCGAGCTCGCGGGTGGGACGTGGCCGAGGGCGTCGGCGCCCTTGCTGAACGGGTGCGCAAAGCCGTGACAGCCGCCGCTCGCGCAGCTCACCTTGTTCGTCGCGAGCTCCGCTTCGAGCGAAGTGTGCTCGGGGACTCGCCGCCAGACCTTGGCGGTCGTCGTGTGGCATTGGCGGCAGTTCAGGTTGTCGTACGGCTTCATGATGTGAAGCTCGCGCTTCGTTTCCTCGGGCGTCTTCTCGCGCCAGCCGCCGAGGTAGTAGAGATAGACGTGCCGCATGCCCCCGAGCTTCGTCATGGCGTAGCCGTACATGCCGTAGTCGGCGTGGCAGACGTAACAGCTCTGGTTGCCGAAGAACGGATTGCGGCTGTGTCGGGCGGCGAGCGACTGCTGTGACGGGTCGGTTGCGTTCTCGAAGTGAATGTCCATCGTGTGGCACGAGCCGCAGAACTCGCGCTGCGTCGTGCGATCCATGCCGGCGACGGTGGAGGCTCCCGCAGAAATCGCCGGGAAGATTCCGAGTCCCGCGAAGAGGAGAAGCTTGATGCGGAGGTCGAGCGCCGGCTTCTTGATCAGGAAATACAAAAGGATCGCGGCAGCGACGGCGGCGCTGCCGAGCGCGATGTACCCGATCCAAGGACCTGTGTGCGGCACGGAGCGCCTGCATCTTGTCGGAGTTGACCTTGGCGATCAAGCCGCCCGGCTCTCGCGGTGTGATCTTTCAGCCCACTGAACTACGATGGCGCCCGTGGCACGACATGACGCAGGTTCGCTCTTCCTGCTCGTGGCGGCGCTCGTCGCCGGCGTCGTCGCGGCGTGCTCGGAGGACAAGACCGCGCCAGCACCTGCGAAGACGGGCCAACCGCTCGACGGCAAGTGGGGCAAGGGCGTGTACGTCGGCGCCGAGTTCACGCTCGCGCGCGCGGTCACCGGGCACCGCGTGCACGTGGTGGGCAAGAAGATCGAGTGCAACAAGTGCCACGAGCCCACGGACAATTCGATGGGACCGCCGGTCAAACCCGAGCGCTGCGCCGGCTGTCACGAGAAGCAAGCGAAGCTCGAGCACGCTGAAGACGAAGCCGAGAAGCGCTTCGGCCAGGGCGTAAAGACCGACTGCACGACGTGCCACGCCTTCAAGTTCGAAGGGAAGGACCGAGCCGACGCGCAGAAGCGGGCGGACGCGCTCTTGGCGCCGGAAGACGGCGGCACCGGGCCGAAGTCGCCGCACGGAATCGAAGCGTTCGGGCCCGGCGACTGCAAGCGCTGCCATGCGACGACGCAGGGCGACACGCCCGCCGTCGTGACTCACCTGACGCAGGTGTGCCTCGACTGCCACAAACCGCACGACGAAGCGACGCCGGCGTCCGCGCCGTGCAGCAACTGTCACAAGGATATCGCGACCACGCACGCGTCGAAGGGAAAAAGCGTCCAGGAGACGTGCGAGACGTGCCACCAGAATCAGCACGAACCCGCGAGCGCGGCGCTTTCGACGTGCGCCGAGTGTCACTCGAAAGAGAAGCCCATCGTGCCCGCCACGGCCACTTTCGCCGGCGGGCACGCCGAGTGCACCGCGTGTCACAAACCGCACGAATTCGAAAAGTCGAAGGCTCAGGCCTGCAACACGTGTCACTCGGGGGTCCACGTCATCGGTGGCGGTCGCGTCGCCGCGCACTCCGCGTGCACGAATTGTCACTCGCCGCACGCAGTGAAGGGAACGGCGGGCGGCGCGTGCGCCAATTGTCACAAGAACGTGCACCCCGAGCACCCGAAGACCGGCGGCAGCGCGTGCACCGGATGCCACGATCCGCACCCGAACCACGCGGCGCCGGGCGCCGGCGCGAGCGACTGTAGCTCGTGTCACAAAGCCGCCCACTCGGACGAGGGATTTCACCGCGGCGTCGCCTGCGAGAAGTGTCACAAGCCTCACGACTTCAAGGTTTCACTCGCGAGCGTCTCGACGTGCGAGCTCTGCCACTCCCAGCGCGTGCATCAGGTGGGCATGAATCCTGGACACCGCACGTGCACCGGGTGTCATCAGGGCCTTCCGCATCACCCCGAGCCGAAGGAGGTCGGCTGCGCGACGTGCCACGGCAAGGAACACGCCGTCGTCGCGAAGGGCCACGCGAGCTGCACGAATTGTCACGAACCACACTCCGGCGCACAGGCGAACGCGTGCGGCAATTGCCACAAAGCAGAGCACCACACGGCGCCGAAGGGCCACCAAGCCTGCACGAACTGCCACGAGCCGCACGGCGGCGTCGCCAAACAGGCCTGCTCCGCGTGTCACTCCGCTCAAGCGAAGACACCGCACGGTCTCGCCGGCGGCGGCGGGTGCCTCTCGTGTCATCGCCCGCACGGGCCGACTGGCCCGAGCGGTCCGCCCGGCGCCGCGGTCATGCCCGCGTGCACGAGCTGCCACAAAGTCGCGTCGCTTCCTGGCCTCCACGCCGAGACGAAGCACCAGTCGTGCACGACGTGTCATTCGGGGCATCACGATCTCCCCGCGACGATGCGTACGACGTGCCTGAATTGCCACAAGGACCGAGCGGATCATTTCCCGAACGCTCAGCGCTGCGCGAACTGTCACTTGTTTACGAAGACGAACTGAGTCGACGGCGCTGTTCTCGGGAGCACCGCGCGCGAAACGATCACGCGGCCTCGACGATCTGCTCGCGTACATGACCGCGTCGCGGGACCACCGGCGACGGAACGCGCTCACTCGAGCGCGAAAGTAACGATGCCGTCGACGTGGAGCTCGGGACGGGTGAACGTCAGGTCTTCCGCGATGTTGCCGTGACATTGAGAACACGGGTACGTCGGCAGCGGGTGCGGCTGCGGCGGCGGAATCGAGTGGCACGAGCCGCATGTGGTTTCGCTGCCGTCGACGCGGGTCCAGGTCGGCGTCGTGTTCGAGCCTCCGGAACGGTGGCCGTCGGGAAACACCGCGCCGTGACACGGCGTGGAGACGCAAGTTCCGTTCTCGTAAAGCGGCATCGCTCCGTTGATGCTCGCCATGCCGGAGAACACGACCTCGGCGGGGCGGTCCGTGTCCATGTGGCCCGAATCGAATACGTCCCGCGGCACGACGTGACATTCCCCGCAAGGCACGGCGCGCGATCGTTCCGTACCGAGGACGTGCGTCTGATGTGCGCCCACGCCGTCGAAGGTCGTGCGCGCGTTGCCGGCGACGTCGAGCGGGGGCGCGGCGTTCTCGCCGCCGTGGCATGCGTTGCAGGTCGTGTCGAAGGCGACCTCGACCGTGCCGTTCACGTGCAAGTCGGGCTCGAGGATGGTGCGATCGTCGCCGTCCACGACGTCCGCGTGACACAGCGAGCACGCCGTCATTTGTGGGTGCGGCGCGGGCGGAGGAGCGCCGTGGCACGACGTGCATTCGAGCGTCGCGGGCTCGTTCCACATGGGCGAGGCGTGCGGGTCGTTCGGCGAGGGCGCGTGACAATACGTCGAGCAGGTCGCGCTCGAGGCGTCGAACGACGCGCTGAACTCTCCGCTCGTCGCGACGCCCGAGAACGTCACCTCGGCCGGTAGGCCGTCGGCGTGCGTCGGCTCGGCGACGGTCTCGGGCACGCGATGACATTCGTCGCACGCGACGGGGCGCGCGTTTTCGCCGCCGAAAAGGTGCGCCTGGTGCGCGCCGACACCCATGGCCGTGATGTCGTCGTTGCCCGACGTGTCGAGAGGGGGCGCGGCGTTCTCGCTGCCGCCATGGCAGAGCGAGCAGTCGCCCGCGGTGTAATCGACCTTACCGTCCACGTGACGTTCGGGCGCGAGAAAGTGACGGTCGGCGTCGATGACGTCGCCGTGGCACGCGGAGCAATTTTCGGATTGAGGATGGGGCGCGGGTGGCGGCAGACCGTGGCAACTGCCGCACGCCTGGCTGCTCGACTTCGGCTCGCTCCAGACGGGCCGAGCGTCGCTGTGGCAGTAGCTATCGACACACGTGCGCCGGTTCGGATCGTAGCTCGGCTCGCGGCGGCCCGTCTTCGCGAGCGCGCCGAACACG
>DASUTR010000239.1:0-2393 GCA_036374535.1 Polyangiaceae bacterium | reverse complement strand
GAATCGGTGCAGGGGCTCGAGGCCGGTTCGCCCGTAAAGTTCCGCGGCGTCACGATCGGGCGTGTCGCGACCATCGACGTGGCGCCGGACCAGCGGCACGTTCAGGTGGAAAGCGAGTTGTTCGTCGAGCAGCTCGGCCGGCTGGGTCTGCACTCGGTTGCGCGAGGCGACACCGGGTTTTCGGTGCACCCGAAGCTCCGAGTTCAGTTAGCGCAGACGGGCATTACCGGGGTGAAATTCATCCTGCTCGACTTCTTCGACGGCTCGGCGCACCCGGCGCCCGTCTTACCGTTCAAGGTGCCGCCGAACACCATCCCGGCCACGCCCTCCACCATGAAGAATCTGGAGGACTCCGTGGTGCGTACCGCCAACCAGTTTCCGGACATCGCCGCGGCGCTGCTCGGAACAGCCACTCGGTTGAACGTCTTGCTCGATAGCGTGGAGAAGGAGCGGCTTCCGCTGCGGGCCGGAGACACGCTCGGCGAAGCCAACGCCGCCATGCTCGAGCTCAGAGCGCAGCTTTCCGCGCTCAATGCCGGAGAGCTGTCGGCGGACGCCAAGCAAGGCCTGAGCGAATTGAATCGGACGCTGGCAAGCGCCAACCGCCTGCTCGAACGTCTGGAAAGTGATCAGGGCATGATGAAGAGCGCGGAACGGGCGGCGAATTCGCTGAACGAGGTGGCGCGAGGCGCTCAGTCGGTCGGGCCCGAGCTCGAACTCACGATGCGCGAGGTGCGCGGTGCGGCACGGTCGCTGCGGCGCTTCATCGACGCGCTCGAACGCGACCCAGACATGCTTCTCAAGGGCAGGGCGGCGGCGGCGCGATGAGCACGTGGTGGAGAGCGGTCGGGCTCCTCGCGTCCTTTTTCGTGGCCGTCGTGCAGGGCGGCTGCGCGCTCACGTCCAAAGCCGACGCGCTCTCGCCGCGGTTTTTCAGTGCCGAGCTTCAGACACCGGCCTCCGACCTTTCCGAGCCGGAAGGCGCCCCGTTCGAGCTCCGGCTCGGTCAAGTGGAGGCCGCGTCACACTTGGAGGAGCGCATGTCGTATCGGCTGAACGGGGCCGAGCTCGGCTACTACGAGGACCGGCGCTGGACCGAAGCGCCCGAGCACTACCTCCGGCGAGCCCTCGAGCGTGAGCTCTTCGAGCGCCGGCATATTCGCCGTGTCGTGTCCGGTCCCGGCGCCACGCTCGAGGTCGAGCTCACCGCGTTCGAGGAACTGCGTCTTCCCCCGGCGCGCGTGCGCCTGGCGCTCAGTTACACCTTGCACGACGCCAGGCAATCGTCCCTCGAACGGAGCCTCGTCATCGAACGCCCGCTCGCCGACGCTGACGACCCAGACCGCGCGCAGCAGGTCGCCGCGGCCCTGGGCATCGCGCTCGGCGCGGCCGTCGCCGAGATCAGCGACCAGGTCGTGCGAAGATTGCCCTCCTCCGCTCCAGCGGCCCCGCCCGCAAGCGCTCTTCCGCGTCGCGAAATGAGCACGCCGTGAACCGCGTGTCGGTCGCCGCGCGTTCTTCTCGTGTCGTCCTTGGGGGTCTTCGCGCCCGAATTCAAAATTATCACTCGCGATAACTTTGAATTTCCGTTCGCGCACCCTATCCCCGCGAGGACGCCCCGGACAGACCCTCTTCAACATTTCGCGAGTATGGGCGGAGCGGGGCGTCTACCGCATGCGGCCTTCGTCGAGGCGCGCGTTGCCGTTGTAGATCACGCCCCCGTTGGCAGCGTAATCGTTGAGCACGGCCGTCGCTCGAGCGGCAAGGACGCCGAGCGTCACGGCGATGCCGCGCTTCTCGAGCTCGAAAACCCAGTCCTTCGGACGCGGCCCTTCGTCGAAGCCGATGGCTTCGGCGTCGCTCGCGCTTGCGCCGCACACGATGCGCCCGACGCCCGACCACGCGGTCGCGCCGAGGCACTGAGCGCAGGGCTCGGAGCTTGCAACGAGATCGTAACGACCGACTGCGAGCGTGTGGCTGCCGACGCGCGCCTGCGCGAACGCGAGCGCGGTGATTTCCGCGTGAAGGAGCGACGAACGCTGGGCAAGCACCCAATTGGCACCGACCGCGACCACGCTGCCGGTCATCGCATCGAACACGGCGGCGCCGAACGGTCCGCCGCCGTGCGCGACGTTCCGCGATGCTAGGTCGATGACGAGCGCCATCCTCGCGGCGTCGTTCGCGTAGCGCCCGTCGAGGTCGAGCTCCTCCGCGATCCAGTTGGGGCGCTTCCAGGAGATTTCTGTAACGGGCGTGGTCATGCGGTATCGAAAGCGTGCGAGGGTCTCGCTGAAGAGGCTACCCCGATGCTCGACACAATCGCATACCCGGTGGAGCCGGGGGGGGGCGCCGAGGAAGAATGCAACGGGTCAACCGCCTGCGCCTTCGCTGTC
>DASUTR010000238.1:0-6427 GCA_036374535.1 Polyangiaceae bacterium | reverse complement strand
GGGCGGTGCCAGAGCGTTCCGGGACGCGACAGGCCGTAGGCGGCGAGCACGGTGAGCACGAGGGAGATCGCGGTGCCCACGAGCGTGACGAACAGGCTCACGCCGAGCGCGCGCGTCACCTGACCGTCGCTGAACATCGTGACGTAGGCGGAAATGTCGAACTCGCGGGGGATCACCACCATGCCGCCCGCGCGGTTGATCGTCTCGCGCGACGCGAAGCTCGTCACGAGAATGGACCACATGGGAAACAGCACGGCGAGCACGACCAAGGTCAGGGTCGCGCCTTTGCCGAGCACGAGCAGCGGCGAGGGCTTCTCCTCCCAAGCGGGGCGCCTTACGGCAGGGCGGTCGGCGGGCCGAGCTTCGAGCGCGCTCATGCTTTCGCGTACACTCCCTGCTCCCCGAAGCGGTGCGCGAGCTTGTTGGCCGACAGAATCAGCACGAGCCCGACGACCGCCTTGAATAGACCCGCGGCGGCACCGACGCCCCACTGCTGGGGAACGATCGCCTGGTAGTAGACGTACGTATCGAGCACCTCGGCGGCCTGCCGGCCCACGGCTTCGCGCTGGAGCAAGTATTGCTCGAACCCGACGTTGAGCGCGTCGCCCATGCGCAGGATCAAGAGCAAGACGATGACGGGACGGAGGCCGGGGAGCGTGACGTGCCAGAGCCTCCGAAAGCGTCCCGCGCCGTCGGCCGCCGCCGCTTCGTAGAGGGACGGGTCGATGGTGGAGAGCGCCGCGAGGAAGATGATGGAGCCCCAGCCCACGTCTTTCCAGACGCTTTCGGCGGTGACGAGCACGATGAAAGCGTCCGCGTTGTTCATGACGTTCCACGGTTCGAGCCCGTGACGATGGAACTCCTGAGCGAGAAGGCCCGCGCCGCCGAGCATCTGTACGAAGAACGTGATGACGAGCACCCAACTGAAGAAGTGCGGCAGATAGACGACGCCCTGGATGAACGCGCGCAGGCGCTGCGACATGACGCCGTGCAACAAGACGGCGAGCACGATCGGCAGCGGGAAGAAGAAGACGAGCTGGAACGCCGTGATCGAGAGCGTATTCACGACGGCGTCCCAGAAGGCGGCGTCCTCGAACAACGTCTCGAAGTTCCCGAAGCCGATCCACTCGCTCTTCCAGAACGCCTCGAACGCGTTCGACCCCTCGAAGGGGTTGTAGTCCTGGAACGCGATGACGTTGCCGAGCGTCGGCAGGTAGTGGAATACGGACAAGAGCACGACCGCCGGCGCCGTCATCGCGAGAAACGGCCAATCGCGTCGGAGCTTCGCGCCGAACGTATTCACACGCGGCGGCCGCGCGGACTCGAGCCTGCCGGTTTCGCTCATCGACCGTTGTCGGCGAGGGCCTTCTCGAAGAACGCGCGCCCCTCGTCACCGCCCGTCGTGCGCCATTCCTTGACGATCTGCGCGACGTCGGAAACGGGCCTGCGCCCGCGGATCACGTCGTTCATCTTGTCTTCGGTCGTGGTGATGGTTTTCGAATAGTTCGGCGGGAACTCGAGCTTCAAGCCTTCGAACGGGTTCGGCTCCTTGAACCGGTACGTGGCGCGGCTGTACGCCAGCAGATCCTCGACGAAACGCGGGACGTCGGCCGTACCGACCACCGAAGGCACGCGACCGCCGAGAAGATTGTACTGGTTGCCGATCTCTTTCCTCCCGAGCTCGGTCTGCATGGGGCTCGCGTCGGACGCGCGCGTGAAGTGCTTGCCCTCGACGCCGTACTGGCGAAGCTGATCTTCTTCCGTACCGAAGGGGGCCGCGATCCAGTCGAGCACGCGCAGGAGCTCCTGCGTTCGCTCCTTGCCGAGTCCCTTCTTCACGAACGTGTAGAAGATCGGTTCCTCTTCGCTCCAGGCGAGGGGATCGCCGCCGACCGCCGAAAAGATCGGCAGCGGCTGGATGTCGAAGTCGGGTTTGATCTTCGATTGCTCGCTCTGCGTGCCACGCCACGCCCCGACGCCGTCCTGCGTCATCAGCATCTTGCCGCCGTTGAAGAGCGTCTTCGCGTCGGCGCCGTTGCTCGCGAGAACGTCGGGATGCACGAGACCCTCGACGTGCAGGCGACGAGTGAACTCGAGCGCCTGCTTGTACTCGGGGAGCTCGTACTTGTGCACGAGACCGCCGCCGGGCTTCTTGCGCCAGCCCGTCTTGGCGCCCGGACACTTGAAGTACATCTGGATCATGTGAAAGCAGGCGCCGAAAGCCCACACGCCCCTGTCCGACTTCGTCGTCTTCTTGCCGAAGTCGTAGAGCTCGTCGATCGTCTTCGGCGCCGCGATACCGAGCTTGTCGGTGAGGTCCTTCCTGTAGAACATCGCCCACGGGAACGGTCCGTCCGTCGGGTACGGAACGGCGGCGAGCTTCCCGCCCCACACGGCGTGCTGCCACGCTTCCGTCGGCAACGTGGCGAGCAGCGGATACGCGTCGATCGCGGTGCCTTTGAGGTGGTCGGTGAGGTCCTCGAACAGGGCCTTCACCGCCTGCGCGAAGCGCGGAATCTTGTCGATCTCCCAGCGCGGCGCGCACAAGAGGTCCGGTACGTCCCGAGCGCCGAGGATCGCGCTGAGCTTCTGCGAAAACACCATGCCGTCCTGAACGCTCGGATCGACCGGCACGCCGAGCGCCGCATTCACGGCATCGAGGTACGCGTTGCGCCCGAGGCTCGGCGGCGTCGGCCCCCACCCCGGCATCATCGCCTTGATGGGGCGCCCGCTCGACCCCGGCTTGTTCTTCACCGCTCGGACGAGCGTCGACGGGTACTTCAAGTACCCGTCTGGAATCGGTCCCGCGCCGGGCACGTCGGGCTTCAGCAATTGCAACGGACGGCGCACGGGCAACACCTGCGCCGTCTGCTTCGCGTTCGACGCAGCGCCGCCGCTCTTCGCTTTTTTCCCGCACGCGCCGGCGAACGGAACCCCGAGCGCTGCGACACCGAGCGTCGTCGCGCGAAGAAAATCTCTTCGGCTCGATGCCGGACGGGGCGGGGCTCGGTTCATGGCGCGCGGAGTATACTCAGCTGCCCAGCAGAAACGCGCAGTCAGCTACCGTTCGGTTACTACTCGATTTTTTCGCCGCCGACGGGCTGCTCTTCGGTCGGCGCCCTCCTCAAAAGCGCCACTCGCCGCCCGCCCCGATCATGGGTCCGGCGTAGGAGGCCTCCTCCGGACACTGGAACGTGAAGTCGTCCTCCCGGCAGATCTCGTTCCGATTTTCGAAGACACCCATGCCGCCGATGGTCCCCGTGAAGAAGAAGGAGCCGCGATCGCCGTTCCCCCGAAGCAAGGTGCGCACGCCCGCTTCGCCGTAGCCGTAGCCGGCGCTTCCGCCCCCGCCCGCGAACAAGAGCCAGAACCTGCGCCCGACCGGGATCTGCCCGCGCCCAACGAGTCCGGAAAACTCGAAACGGCTGTGAAAGAGCACCGCGTGACTCTGAATGTCGAGGTCGAGCCCGTCGAGAGCTCCGAGCCTCATGTGCTGGACGAGCAGGATGCCCGAGCCGGGTTCGGTTCCGAGCGGCGTGTCTTTTACGGTTTCGCCGCCGATCCCGAGGCCGACCTCGAAGACGTCGCTGTCGTAGCTCGCCTTGACGAACGCGCCGACGGGGACGACGGACGGTTTGTCTTCGGCCGTCCCGTACGCGAACGGACTCAAGACCGCCTCGACGTGGATCTCGGCGTCGAAACGGTACCCGACCGACGCGTCGGCGAGGAATCCGCCGCCGTAATCCTCGAGAGCCAGGAACGGCCGCAGCATGAAGCCTGCGTGCCAGAGCCCGCCGATGCGCGGCGGCGCGGCGCGCCGGGCCGTCGGCGGTGTCTCGACGGCGCGAGCCGCAGCGCCGAGCGGCACGCGCTCGCCGATGCCGAGCGCGACGCGGGCAAAGCGCGCGGACACCGCGTTCACCACGCCCACGGCGACGATCTCGCGCTCTTCGGCCCGCTCGCCTCCCACGTCGACGTGAGTGACCACGGAAAGCTCGACACGATCGCCCTGACGAAGTCCCTCGTCGAGCCCGATGTCGACGACGACCTCGCCCGGTAGCAAGCGCACCACGCGACCTTCCCACACCGCTCCGGCGTCGGAGGCGGCGTCGCCGCGCACGGGCGGCGCGCTCGTTGCGCGGGGCACCTCCGAGCTCGAAGGCGCGCGGGTCGCCGCGTCGCTCGGAAACGCAGCGTGACTCGAGTTCTCGTCGACGGCTCCGACGTCGCGCGCCTCGCGCCGCATGACTTCGGCCCAGACGCGCCCTTCGCGACGGAAGAGCCCGACGACGGGCCCGCCCAGATCGTCGATACGGACGAGCGAGACGACACCGTCGAGACTTCGACGCGCGAGCCAGAGCCCGCTGTCGCCGCACGCGACGAACCATCGGTGGGACAGCGCCTCGACCGCTCGACGATCGCAGGCCCGCCCGCGGGTGTCGCGCTGCGCGGCGAGCCACGTCTCGAAATCGTCGACAGTTCGAACCTCGCTCGCGGCTGCTTCCGGCGCCGGTCCGTCTTGCGCCCAGGCGGGTGCAGCGGACAACCAAGACCCGAGCACGATTGCGGCGAGCGCTGCGCGAACACTTCCCATCCCGGCGGAACAGCCTACTTGCCCGAGCCCGGCTTTGGGGGTAGAAATCGACATACCCTCACGGTGGGAGGTGCCTATGGTGAACGCTCGAGGAACACTCGGATTGGCGTCGATGCTCGTCGCGTGCGTCGGCTGCAACGCCTTCGACGCCCCCATCGACGACGACTCGGACGGACAACATCTGGTCATTCCGACCGACATCCGCAAACCGACGGTCGCGGAAAAGAAGCCGCCTTCGGTGAGCGGCGGGACGCTGCTCGTCACGCGCTCCGGCTCGTTCGCGGTCGCCTCCGATCCGGAGCGCGACGCAATGCTCGTCGCGGACATCGCGCGCGGCGTCGTCGTGCACCAAATCGCGCTCCTGCCGGGGGACGAGCCGGGCAGGCTCGTCGAAGACGGCGCCGGTCGCGTGCACGTGGCGCTCCGCCGTGGAGGCGCCGTCGTCACACTCGACCCGACCGCGGGGCTCATCGTCGATCGGCGCGCGGTTTGCGCCGCGCCGCGCGGGCTCGCACTCTCGGCGCCCGATACGCTCGCCGTCGCCTGCGCCGACGGCAAGCTCGTCTCGCTCCCGACGGGCCCGGGCGCCGTGCTGCGCTCGATTGCGCTTCCGCCCGACTTGCGCGACGTGGTCGTGCAGAACGACGTCACCACGGTGACGCGCTTCAAGTCCGCGGAGCTTCTCCGTCTCGACGCGTCGGGCAGCGTCGCGCGGCGCAACCGGCCCGCGTCCGTTTTCGGCATTCGCTCGGTTCCCGTGGAAAGTAAGCGGGACGGCTTCGACGCGCCGCTCCGGCAAGTCGAGCAGCCGTTTCGGCCGCTCGTCGCGTGGCGAACGCTCGCCGGACCGAACGGCTCGACGGTGGTCGTCCACCAGCGCGCGGTAGACGCGACGATCGAAATCAGCGAGCCCACCGTGAGCGGCAGCTCGTACGGCGGCGGCGACGGCAGCGGCGGGTTTTCGTGCGGCGGCATCGCGCAGAACGCCGTCACGGTGTTCGGCCCGGGCGGCGCGTCCGCCGACGTGACGTTCGCGGGTGCGCCGCTGCCCGTCGACGCGACGCTTCTTCCCGACGGCGCCACGCTGCTCGTGGCGCACGCCGGCGCGCGCGATCCCGAGGCGCCGCGTCCCTTCGTCGTGTTCGACGACCACTCGAGCCCCATGCCCGCCTCCACCGGCGGAGTTCATCTGGGCCTGTCGACGCTCAGCGTCGTGGCGCTGCCACCCCCGCCGAGCGGCGAGCCCGCGCCCGAAGGCACCGTGGCTCCCGATCCGCAGTGCCAATCGGTAGTGACGCTTCCGATTTTCGATCCGGCGGTCGCCGTCGCCTACAATCCGGTAAGGCCCTCGCAGATCGTCGTGCAGACGCGACAACCCTCGACCCTCGTCATCGTCGACGACATCTATCAGGGCTTCAATCAGCGCACCGTCCCGTTCGACGACGGCACGACGCTCGATACGGGGTTTCAGCTGTTTCATCGCGACTCGGGCGGCGGCATCGCGTGCGCGACCTGCCACGCCGAAGGCGCCGAAGACGGCAACGTCTGGCGCTTCGAAGGCATGGGGGCGAGGCGAACTCAGGCGCTCGACATCGGCCTCGAAGGGACGGCGCCGTTTCATTGGGACGGCACCCTGTACAGCCTCGGCATGCTGATGAACGAGGTGTTCGTCGGCCGCATGGGCGGCATCCACGAGAGCCCCGCGCGCCTCCGCGCGCTCGAGGGCTGGATGTTCGCGCAGCGCCCGCTTCCGCCGCTCCGCGACGCGAACGACGCTGCCGCGCTCCGCGGCAAAGAGCTCTTCGAATCGACCGCCGTCGGATGCGCGAGCTG
>DASUTR010000237.1:0-2107 GCA_036374535.1 Polyangiaceae bacterium | reverse complement strand
GGGCGGGGTAATCTCTAGTGACAAGGAAGGATCGCACGAGGGGGGGGCGGCGAATTCGAGCCTAGCATGCGTGGTTTCGCAGCAACTTGACGGGATCGGTCGAATCCGTGACCATCTGACCGTCCGAACGGTCGTTTCGGGCGAGTTCAAAAGAGGAGCGTTGCATGCCGATGGGAAAGCGCGCAGCCGCAGAGCTGCTTGGGACTTTTTGGCTCGTATTCGGCGGTTGCGGTAGCGCGGTGCTTTCGGCAGCGTTTCCGAACGTCGGGATCGGTCTACACGGCGTTTCGATCGCCTTCGGCCTCACCGTTCTCACCATGGCCTACGCGATTGGGCACATCTCGGGCTGCCATCTGAATCCCGCGGTGAGCCTCGGGCTCGCCGTCGGCAAGCGTTTCCCGATGCGGGAAGTTCCAACCTACGCCGTTGCCCAGGTGACTGGCGCGGCGCTTGCGGCCGCCGTCTTGTACTTCATCGCGAGCGGAAAAGCCGGCTTCGACCTCAGCGCGGGTTTTGCGTCGAACGGCTACGGCGAACATTCACCCGGCGGCTATGGGCTCGAGGCGGCGTTTGTCGCAGAGCTCGTGCTCACGTTCATGTTTCTCATCGTGATCCTCGGGGCCACCGATTCGCGAGCGCCAGCCGGTTTCGCTCCCATTCCCATAGGGCTTTGCCTCGCGCTCATCCACCTCATCGGCATTCCGGTCACGAACGTTTCGGTCAATCCCGCTCGCAGCACCGGTCCTGCACTGTTCGTGGGCGATTGGGCGCTTTCGCAGCTTTGGCTGTTCTGGGTGGCTCCGCTTGCGGGTGGCGCGCTCGCCGGCGTTGCATACCGATGGCTGGCGGTTCCCGAAGCGTCGAGCTCGCGCCAGAAGTCGCCGCAGGCGGCGGCAGCCGAGTAAGCAGCGGCCGTTGCGTTTCGATGCGGGGCGAATCGCCTCGCGCGTGCCCCCGAGCCTCGAAAACTAGCGAAAAACAATGCTGCCACGCCGGGCACGGTTCTGGCAGCGGGGCGGTCCCGATGCAGCTCGGTTCGCGCCCCTCTGCCGAAGCGGTGCTCCCGCGGGAGGTCGAAGGTCGACTCATTCTCGTCTCGAACCGGCTTCCGATCTCGGTCACGCGCTCCGAAGCCGGATTCGAGGTGCGTCCGAGCAGCGGCGGGCTCGCGACGGGGCTCCGTGGCGTTCACGCGCGCGGCGGGAGCACGTGGGTGGGATGGCCGGGCATGGAGTTTTCTTCCGACGAAGAGCGTGCGGACGTCGATCGTGAGCTCGAAAAGCACGGCATCGTTCCGGTCCATTTCTCGAACGCGGAGATGGAGCGCTTCTACGAAGGGGTCGCGAACGGCGTCATCTGGCCCTTGTTTCATTACATGATCGACCGCGTTCCCTACGTCATCCGGCATTGGGAAGACTACGTCGCGGCGAACGAGCGTTTCGCCGATCATGTCGCGGCGCACGCGACGGAAGACGACCTCATTTGGGTTCACGACTACCAGCTTTTGCTCCTACCGGCGTTGCTCCGCCAGCGGCTCCCGAAGGCGCGCATCGGCTTTTTTCTGCACATTCCGTTTCCCTCGTCGGACGTGATTCGAGTGTTCCCACGTTGCCAGGCGGTGTTGAGCGGCTTGCTCGGCGCCGACCTCGTCGGGTTTCACACCTTCAACGATCAGCGTCACTTCTCCGCGTCACTCCTGAGCGTGCTCGGGCTCGAAACCGACGTCGATCGCGTCGACGTGGAAGGACGCAGCGTCCAATTGCGCGTCTTTCCGATGGGGATCGACGCGCAGGCCTTTCAAACGCTCGCCGCCGAAGAGCGCGTTCTCGAGACGATGCATCGTTTGCGAGCGGCGCACGGAGACGAAAAGCTCGTGCTTGGCATCGATCGTTTGGACTACACGAAGGGCATCACGCGAAAATTCCTGGCCATCGAGCTATTGCTCGAGCGGCGTCCGGAATACCGCGGCAAATTTCGCCTCTTGCAAGTCGCCGTGCCGTCGCGCGAGAACGTGAGCGCCTACCGAGAGCTCAAACGCGAGATCGAAGAGGTGGCCGGTCGTATCAACGGCGCGCACGGAACGCTCCACAGCGCGCCCATCCACTAC
>DASUTR010000236.1:0-7505 GCA_036374535.1 Polyangiaceae bacterium | reverse complement strand
CGGGCGGGTCGGTGTCGAGGCGAAACCCATCGAGCTCTTGTCGGTGTTCGGCGGTGTGTCGTTCGCGACGGGCAAGGGTTTTCATCCGGGTGGGCAGGCGACGAAGGGCACGTTCTCGTGGAGCGACACCAACCTGAACGGTATGGTCTCGCCCGAAGAGATCCTGCCCGTTCCCGGCTCCGCCGCGACTCCGTCGCAAAACTTCGATCGCTGGGCGCTCGCCCTCGACGCGGGGCTCACCTTCCACACGCGTTTCGGCAACACGAAGCTCTACGGTGAAGCGTTCGTCGCCTCGAACTACGACCGCGGCTACATGCCGGCCGATCCGGTGACGACCAGCATCGACGTCCGGGAAACCGGAATTTACGGCGCGCTGGTCCAAGACGTGACGAAGTACGGCCTCGCGGGCTTTCGCGCCGCTTACTACGACCCGAACGCCGACGTTTCCGAGGAGCGAGCGGGCGAGTTCGTCCCCTTCGATCAAACCGTCCTCGTGCTCTCGCCGCTCGTCGGGGTCCAGATCAAGGACCAGGCGAAGCTCCTGTTCCAGTACGATTTCGTGAACGATCACCTCGGTCGCGACACCCGGGGTGTCCCGACGGACGTCGAGAACAACGGCTTCACGGTGCGCTTGCAGGTGGAGCTGTGAGCCCGGTCGCGAGAGCTCGAACGTCGGTCATCGCGACCGCCGCGGTGGCGCTCGCCGCCCTCGGTTGCGCGAGCGAATCGTCGAGCCAGGGCTTCGAAGAGCCCGTGCGCGTCGTCGGCGGGCAATTCGTCGAGGGCGAGCTGCCGGGTCTGCCGCCCGCCGCGCCGGGCCTCGAAGTCTCGCCGTACGTCACCGCCGCGCAGAATGCCGGCGGAGTCTTCGCGTACGGCGACCCGAAACGCGATATTTCCGGCCGCGCGACGGACGACGCCGTGTCCGTGGCGTTCGGATTCGAGGGCATCGGCTCCGGATACTGGCTCGTCCCGATGCGCGGGATCGACCCGACGAACCCCGGCGAGTTCACCTTCGCGTTCACCGCTGAGTTCTCGCGTTCGATTCCCGCGGGCATTCACCGCGTCCTGTTCGCCGCCATCAACGGCAAGGAAGAGTCCGGAACGCAGCACCGCGTCGAGTTCTGCCGGCTCAGCGAGATTCCCGACAACGGCAACGCCTGCAGCTCCGCAATCGCTCCGCCCGCGCTCGTCGTGAGCCTCGATTGGGATCGGGAGGTCGATCTCGATCTCCAGGTTTACACGCCCGACGGCGTGCTGGTCGACGCGAAGCATCCGAGCACGGCTCCCGACGAGGACGGCACGGGCGAGCCGGGCGTCGGAACGTTCGGCCTCGATTCGAACGCCGGGTGCGTCATCGACGGACGCCGTCGCGAAAACCTCGTGTTCCAGGAGCCCCCGGCGTCGGGGACCTACTACGCGTACGTGAACCTGTTCGGCGCGTGCGGTCAGGATTCCACGCGCTTCAACGTGACGCTGAACGCCCCGGTCGAGGACGCGGAGTCGGGCACGTTCGATCAGAAAGAGACGTATCGCACGTCGGGGATTCTCACGGCGCCCCAGGCGAACGGCGGCGCCAACGTCGGTCTCTTCGTAACCAGTTTCGTCGTTCCCTAAAAGGAAAGGTCATTCGGTCATGCTCATCGAACGGTTGATGAAAGTCGCGCTGCTCGGCAGCGAATGGGTGCTTTACGTGCTCATCGGCCTTTCGGTTCTCTCGATCACGTCGATGCTCGAGCGCTGGCTCTACTTTCGCAAGCGCACGGACAATCTCGACGAGCTCCGCAAGCAGCTCGTGTCGCGGCTGAACGCCGACGACATCGCGGGCGCCGAGAAGCTCCTCGACAAGAGCCCCGCGATCGAAGCGCGCGTGGTGCGTGAGGCGCTGCGTTGGCTTCCGGGTGGCGCCGAGGCGATGGCCGACGCCGTCGACTCCGAGCTCTCGCGGACCAAAAAGGAGCTCGAGCGCGGCACGAACCTGCTGGGTACGCTCGGCAACAACGCGCCGTTCATCGGCCTCTTCGGCACGGTGCTCGGCGTCATCATCGCGTTCAGCGCGCTCGGCGACGCGGGACAGAACACGTCGCAGATGGGCGGCGTCATGAAGGGTATCGCCGAAGCGCTCATCGCCACCGGCGTGGGCCTCTTCGTCGCGATCCCGGCCGTCGTCGCCTACAACATCGTGCAGAAGCGTATTTCGGACATCGAGTCCGGCGCGGTTTCGCTCGCGAAGCTCACGACCGCGTGGGCGAAGTCGCAGCGCGGGCACGTTTCCGCCGCCGAGTCGGCGAGCGAGGCGTCGTCGCTCGCGTCGAGTCCCGAGCTCGACGACGAACCGGCGAAGAGCGCTCGCGGCAACGGCGCCGCGACCTCGGCGGCGTGAAAGGGAGCGAGCCATGGCGTCCATGTCATCCGCCGCGCGAGGGTCTCGCGCTCCCATCACGGGCATCAACATGACGCCCATGGTCGACATCATGCTCGTCTTGCTCATCATCTTGATGGTCGCCGCGACGTACATCGTGTCGCAGAGCCTCAAGGTGGAGCTCCCGCGTACGGCGTCGTCGGACGAGACCGTGTCGAAGACGTTCGTCGTCACCATCTCGAAAGACGGGAAGTACTACTGGAATCAGAAGCCGGCGACGAAAGCCGTGCTCGCCAACGAGCTTCGCAACGCGAAAGCGCAGAGCCCCGAGCTCAACCTCGTCATCACCGCCGACCAGGCCGCCCTGCACGGCCAGGTCGTCGGCGTGATCGACCTCGCCAAGGTCGAAGGCATCACCAAGTTCGCGATCAACGTCGAACGCCAATAGCCCCTTCCCATGCGCTCGAGCACGCTCCTCACGCTGAGTTTCGTCGCCCACGGCGCGATGTGGGTCGTCGCGGGTGGCCTCGAAGCGAAGAGCCATCGAGCTCCGACGTCGATTCAGGTCACCGAGGTCAAAAAGAAGAAGCCGCCCGAGAAGACCAAGATCGAAGAGAAGAAGCCGGAGACACCGAAGCCGAAATCAAAGCCGCAAAAGGCCAAAGCCGCCGAACCGCTGCCGGACGTCGAAGCCGCGCCGAAGGCGCCGCTCGAAGCGCTCCCGGACTTCGGGCTCTCGCTGAGCGGCGGCGTCGGGGGTGACGGCATCGCGCTTCCGGCCGGACCGATCGCGGCCAAACCGACGACGCAGAAAGCGGCGCCCGAGCGCGTCGTCAAGCGCACGCTGTCGCCGGTGGGCCCCGCGGCGCCCGCGGCCGACGAGTGCGCGGATCCCCCCACGAAGCCTCGTCCCGTCAACGTGCCGCAGCCCGCCGTCACCGAAGCGGCGCGCGCCGCCGGCGTCGAAGGCAAGGTGCGCGTCGAGCTCACGGTCGACGAAACCGGACGTGTCGTCGAGGTGCGAGTGCTCCAGGGCCTCGGGTACGGCCTCGACGAAGCGGCGCTCGCCGCGGCGCGCAGCGCGACGTTCGAGCCGGCGCTGCGCTGCGGCAAACCTTCGCGCGCGACGTTCACCATCTCCATGCGCTTCACCGCAGCATGAGCAGCGCTTGATTCCGAGCCTTTGTTGCCCATTTTACCCTTTCAAACTCCGAGATTCGCGCGACGCGTGGCCGCGTACTTCGCGCTTTCCCTCGCCATGACCCCGCACGCGGCGCTCGCCCAAGGCACGTCCGCCGGCGAGGAAGCCCAAAAACCGCGTCTCACGAAGCCGCCGAAGCTCGTCACCTTCGTCGAGGCGAACTACCCGGAGTCCGAGAAAGCCGCCGGGCGCACCGCGGCCGTCGTGCTCGAGATCGGGATTGGCGCGGACGGTACGGTGACGGACGCCGTCGTCGTCGGCTCCGCGGGCGCCGCGTTCGACGCCGCCGCGGTCGACGCGGTGAAGCGCTTCGTGTTCGAGCCCGCCGAGGTGAACGACAAGCCCGCGCCGATTCGCATTCGCTATCGTTACGACTTCGTCTTCAAAGAGGAAGCGCCGGCCGTCGCTTCGATCCAGGGCGTCGTCCGTCAGAAGACCGACCAAAAACCGCTCGCCGGCGTCGAGATCTCGCTCGGCGACGGCAACAAGACCGTCACGGACGAGCAGGGTCGCTTTCGCTTCGAGAATCTCACGCCCGGAAAGCGCACGGTGCGTATTTTTCGCCCGGATCTCAAGGCCGTTCAGACCGAGGAAAACTTCGAGGCGGGCAAGGAGATCGACGCCGTCTACGAGCTCGAGCTCGTGCCGCAAACTCCCGAAGAGGGCGAGGAAAGCGACGATCTCGAGATCGTCATCGTGATGCCGAAGCTCACGAAGCAAGCGGTTTCCACGCGCGTCGAGGCGAACCAGGCGCGCCGCGTCGCCGGCACGCAGGGCGACGTGCTCAAGGTCGTCGAGAACCTGCCGGGCGTCGCGCGCGCGTCCGTCGGCTCGGGGCAGCTCGTCGTGTGGGGCGCGTCACCGCAAGACACGCGCGTCTACGTCGACGGCGTGCGCGTGCCGCTCCTCTACCACTTCGGCGGTCTTCGTTCGGTGATTCATACCGACCTCGTGCGCTCGGTGGAGCTCGTGCCGGGCGGCTACGGGTCTGCGTACGGCCGCGGCCTCGGCGGTCTCGTGAGCGTCGAAACGCGGGACTCGGACACGGATCGCGTGCACGGCAGCGTCGATTTGAACCTGCTCGACGCTTCCGCCGCCGCGCAGGGACCCGTGGGCGAGGGGAATCGCTTCGCGATCGCCGCGCGCAAGAGCCACCTCGACGTGGCGTACGACCCCGTGCTCGACGACGACGTCGAAGAGTTCCTCTCGATTCCGAAGTACGCCGACGCGCAGGCGCGCTTTCGTCGCGATCTCTCGAAGACGGCGTCGGTCGAAGCGACGGGGCTCGCGTCGTGGGACGAGGTGTCGCGCTCGACGTCGAGCGCGGACCCGAGCCAGCGCGAAACCGAAACGCGTACGCTGGATTTTCAGCGCGTTTCGCTGCGTTACCGCAGCGTTCCCGGCGACGGCACGACCGTCGAGGTCATCCCCTGGTTCGGTCACGACGCGTCGAGTCGCGTCGCGGAGTTCGGCGGCGTCCCGACGCTGCTCGAGCAGTCGAGCCTGCTCTACGGTTTTCGTGCTGCGTGGACCGGTCCCATCACCGACTCGGTCAACGCGAGCGTCGGTCTCGATTTCGAAGCGCAAGACAGTACCGTGCGGCGCCGCGGCTCGATCACGAGCCCGCCGCGCGAGGGCGACGCGAACGTCTTCGGGCAGGCGCCGTCCGACCAGGTGAACGTCGACGAGTGGAACGCGTTCTCGGCGAGCGCCGCGCCGTTCGCGGAGCTCGACATCGGGCTCTTCGACGACAAGGTGCACGTCGTTCCCGGCTTGCGCTTCGATCCGTACTTCACGGCCATCGACAAGCGCGTTCCCACCGAGGGCGGCGCGCCCGGAGTCGGTGCGTACCTCTCCGACATCGCGATCGAGCCGCGCTTGGCGGCGCGCTTCACCCCCTCGAAGCGCGTCACGTTTCGGGCCGCGTTCGGCCGCTACCGGCAGTCGCAACAGCCCGAGGATCTCTCGTCGGTCTTCGGCAATCCGCTGCTCGGTCCCTCCTCGGCCGAGCACTGGCTCGGCGGCGCGCGCTTCGATCTCCCGTGGTTGCTCGCGCTCGAGACGACCGTCTTCTACAGCCGCTCGCGCGAGCTTGCGGTTCGTAACCCGCTGCCGTCGCCGCTCGTCGCCGAAGCGCTCGTCGGCAGCGGCGAGGGACGCTCCTACGGCGCGCAGTTCCTCGTCCGGCGCGAGCTCGGTGACGGCTTCTTCGGCTGGATCGCCTACACGATTCTACGCGCCGAACGCCTCGACGGACCCGACGAGGACTGGCGCCTGTTCGACTTCGATCAGACGCACGTCCTCACGGCGCTCGCGGCGTACGATCTCGGCGCCGGCTTCGACATCGGCGCGAGGGCGCGCGCGACCTCCGGTTATCCGCGTACGCCCGTGGTCGGCTCGTACTACGACGCGCGGCGCGGCGTGTACGAACCCGTGCTGGGCGAGGCGAACAGCATGCGCCTCGACCCATTTTTCGCGCTCGACGTGCGTGTCGCGAAAAAATTCAAGATCGGCTCGACCGACCTCGAGGCCTACCTCGACGTGCAGAACGTCACGAACCGCGAGAACCCCGAGGAGCTCGCGTACAGCCCGGACTACTCGGAGCAGCGCCCCATCCGCGGGCTCCCCATTCTCCCCGTGGTCGGGGCGCGCTGGGTGTTTTGACATGAGACGCGCGCTCCCCACCGTTCTCGTCGCTCCGCTCGCCGTAGCGCTCTTGGGGTGCGTTCCCGAGTTCGACGACGACGGGACGCGGATCGAAAACCGGCGCGTCATCGCGATTCAATCGTCGCCGGCCGAAGTCGATCTGCGTCTCGTCACGGCGACGGGCGACGTCCAACTCACCGCCGTCGTCGCCGACGGGCTCGATCGCGGAGGCGAGGCGGTGCGCTGGACGCTCTGCATCGATCGCAAGCCGCTCTCCGAGCTCGGCCCGGTGAGCAAGCGCTGCCTCGAGTCGCCGGAGCCCGATCCCGAAGTTGCGATCGAGCTCGGGCGCGGCGAGACGGTGCCGGCCACGCTGCCGGAGCTCGCCTGCCAGCTTTTCGGCCCCGAAAGGCCCGATCCCGAACCCGGTGAGCCGGCGGGGCGCCCCGTCGACCCGGATCCGACGGGCGGTTTCTACCAACCGGTCCTCGCGTGGCTCGACGACGAGGTCGTGGTCGGCGGCGTGCGCATCACGTGCGGGCTCCTCGGCGTCGCGCCGGATGTCTCGACCGATTTCACCGCGCGTTACCAGTTGAACGAAAATCCCGTGCTCGAGCGGCTCGAGCTCGTCGACGCGGACGGCTCGATCACGGCGGTCGAGGAAGGCGTGGAAGCGACGGTGCGCGCGGGCGCGTCGTACACGGTTCGCGCCGTCTTCCCGGCGTGCCCCTCGGAGCCCGTGTGCGGTGACGGCATCTGCAGTCCGGGCGAGACCGCATCCGAAGGCTTCCCCGAGCTCTCGTCGTGCAGCGAGGACTGCTCGCAGCCGCGGGGCTGCGGCGGCAGCGAGAGCTACGTGCGCTACGACCCCGAGGACGAAAAGATCGAGACGCGGCGAGAGTCGCTCATCGTTTCGTGGTTCGCGACGGCGGGCTCGTTCTCCTCGGAACGGACGGGCGACACCGGAGCGGCGGGTGAATCTCGGGCGAGCTCGAACGGCTGGAAGGCGCCCGGGGAGGGCCCAGTGCGTCTGTGGGCTGTTCTTCGGGACGACCGGGGTGGTGCCGTTAGTTTCCAGGCAAATTTTGCGGTGAGAAATTGATTAACTATTCCTATAGGGTTAGTGTAGTATAAGTGCTCAACCGCAAGACCACCTACGGCATCCGAGCCCTCGCGAGCATCGCTCGCGCGCGCCCGCGCCGTCTTTCGGTCGCCGAGCTCGCGAAAAGTGAAGGCATCCCCCCTAAATTCCTCTCCGTCATCCTGCTGGACCTCCGGCAGCACGGAATCGTTCAC
>DASUTR010000235.1:0-9449 GCA_036374535.1 Polyangiaceae bacterium | reverse complement strand
CGCGGCGGGCCCGGCGCAGGAGCTCAGTCGCCGTCGGCATCGGTGAACGTGAGCATCAGGCCCATCGCGTTGATGACGTCGGCCTGAATCAGCACCTGAACGGCGCCGAGCGCGTCGATCGCCGCCTGAACGCTCTCCGGGCTCGAAACGACGGCTTCGGCGAGCGGCTCGGGGACGGCGTCGAGCGCCGCGTACGCCGCGTCGAACGCCGCGCGAAGCTCCGGCACGAGATCCTCGCGCCCGATCCCCTCGAGGTAGCCGCCGAGACTAGCCGGTTTCTCGACGGCTGCGCCGAACACGACCTCTTCGACGCCGCGCAGGCTATCGCGCGCGTCCTCGAGCGAACGCCCGCTGAAGCGTGATTCGACGGAGTCCGGTTGAGGCGTGCCGCCCGTCTTGTTGCCGAGGGGCACGCCGAGCTTTTCGCCGCGAGTCGCTTCGAGATCGTAGACGAGGCGATTGACGACCTCGCCGAGCGCCATCTCGATGGAATCGTACGTCTTGCTGGTGCGGCCCGCTTCGACGAGCTCGCCCAAGAAGTCGCCCTCGGCGGGATCCCACGCCGCGCGAAGGGATGTGGCGTCCTCGGCGAGATGCGCTCCGATCGCGCCGAGGTACTCGCAGAAGCGCGGCTCCTCGGCCGCGACCGCGACGACGTCGCGTGCTTCGTCGTAGATCAGGTACTCGAATACCGGCAGGCCCTTGGCGGCGGCGCCGAGCAGGCTCGCGTCGATGGGCTCGGTTCCGGCGAGCACGGCGTCGGCGCTCGCGGCCCGGCACGGCCAGAAGTCGATCGCGGCTCCGAACGAATCGGGCGGCGCGTACGGACCGAACGCCACCGTCTCGTTGCGCTTCCACGGCGCGCGCGCCGCCCACCACGCGTCCCGCACGGCGCCGAGCGCCTCGTCGTTCGGGTCCTCGCAGAACGCTTCGCCTCGCGCCCGTAGCTCGTCCGCGCGCTCTTCGAACTCGACGTAACGCGGAACGAAGATCTGCTCGCCGAGGCCCTTGAGCAGCACGCGCCGCGTGTCTTCCTTGGTCGCGTGCTGCTCGGAGCAACCCGAGAGCGCGACGAGCGCGACGGTGCCGAGCGTGAGCTTTTTCACAGCGACTCCACGAATTCGACCACCTTCCGGCGCTCGTCGCTCGAAAGGGCCATGAACGCGTCGCGCGCGCTCGCTCCCTCTCCGCCATGGTGCAAAATTGCCTCCGCGACGCCGCGCGCGCGACCGTCGTGCAGCAAACGATCATGACCGTTCACCTGGGGAATGCGACCGATGCCCCAGAGCGGCGGCGTGCGCCATTCGGAGCCCTGCGCGCCGTAGCTCGGGCGGTCGTCCGAGAGTGCCTGCCCCATGTCGTGGAGCAAGAGATCGGTGTACGGCCAGATCTTCTGACCGGCGAGCTCTTCGAGATCGCTCGGGCCGGTGACGTGGCTCGGCGTGTGGCACGCCGCGCAGCCGAGCTCGGAGAACAGCTCCTTGCCCTCGAGCACGGATGGCTCCGCGTACCGCGCGCGGGCGGGCGGCGCGAGCAGGCGCGAGTAGGTCGCGACGGCGTCGAGAACCGCGTCGGTCGCTTCGGGCTCACCGCCGGAAGTGGCCGCCACGCAGTCGGTTTCGGCGTCCGTACAGTCGTGCTCGGGAAACACGCTCGTCGTAATGCCGATATCGCCGTTGAACGCGCCGGCCGATTGCTGGCGCACCGTGGGCTGCTCGGACTTCCACCCGAAGCGCCCGACGACGAATTCCCCGCTCGCCGCGTCGACGACGAGGTTCGGACGCCCGGAGATCCCGTCGCCGTCGCGATCGTCCGGATCGGAGAGCTCGAGCAAGCGCTCTTCGGGAATCGCTTCGAGCAAACCGAGACCGATCATCTGCGGCGCGACGCGCGGAGAGAGCGCGAGCCCGTCCGCCGGCGTTCCGTACGCCTGAGCGTCGACCCAATAGGTCGGCGCCAGGAGCTCGTACGGCTCCCCGTCCGGATACGTTCCGGAGGTGACCGACGAACTCTGACGGGGTGTCCCCTCGCCCGACACGCCGGCGATCGCGAGCGGCTGGAGCTGCCCGCCGTACATCGGATCGACTTCTGGTGCGCCGTCGTCCGCGAGCGCGCCGGTGCCGATGCGAAGGAGCATCGAGCTGAACGCTTCGTCGTCGGTGAGCGGCGGGCGGCCGCGCCCGTCCTCGAAGTGGCACGACGAGCACGAGCGCGCGTTGAAGAGCGGCCCGAGACCGTCGCGCGCGGTGGTGCTCGCGGGCGCTTGAACCCACGCCGAGTTGAAGAAGCTGTTGCCGGAAAAGAACGAGCGCTCGTGCTCGCGGGTCACATTTTCGGCGGCGCGGGTGAACGCCTTGCTCCCGAAGAGCAGGACGTTCGTGGTGTCACCGCCTGGCAGATGTTCCCCGGGTTCGGGGCGCAGTCCCGCCCGCTCTTCGGCGCCGCTCGGATCGCCGCCCGAACAGCCCGCCGCGCCCATCGCCATCGCGATACCGACGCCCAACGCAGAAGGAGCGCCGCGTCTCATGGCGGCTCGAGAACGTCGAGGCCGAATTCGAGGAAGGCTTCTTCCAACAGCTCGGAAAGCTCGATGAGCGCGAGCATCAGCGCCTCGACCCGGTCGTTACCGTCGGGATTGTTCCTGGCGATTTCGCGATCGAAGGGCGGCTCGAGCGCGTTCGCGAGCGCAAGGCATTCGTCGAGCTTGTCGTCGATGTCGCTCGCGAGCGCCTTGTCCTGGGCGCGGACGACGTCGCCGACACCGAGGGCATCGAGCGCGTCGCCGTCGAGCGGTGTGTACGTACCGGTCCACACGTTCACGACGCCCTGAACGTCTTGGATCATGTCGCGATGCGTGTTGTCGCTGAAGCACGAGTGCTCGTCCTCCTGCTCGCCCGTTTCGAGCGCTGCCTGGAGCCGCTCGCCGCCGGTTTCGTTGCCGGAAAGCAGGATCATGCCCGTGAGCATGCGGCGGAGGGCTTCGGCCGGTTCGACGGAGAGAAACTCGGAGCGGTAGTTCGAGGAGCTGCCCGCTTCCCAAGCGTCGACGAGGCCCGACAGGTCGGAGACCAAAAGCTCGGACACCGTGAGCAGGTACTCGCCGCGGCGCTCCTGATTCGACGCGGTGCCGGAGCCGTCGGTGACGTAGTCGGTAAACGGCCGCGCGCCGGGGCCGTCTTCCGAGAGATCCTGACCCCAGAGGAGGAACTCGATGGCGTGGTAGCCGGTCGAGATGTTCTTTTCGCCGTCCGCTTCGTTACGGGCGACGAGGTTCTCGGCGCTGATCTCCTGCGAGGGATCGTTGATGATGCCCGCGTCCGGGTCTTCCTCGACGTAGTCGATGTAGTTCTCGTCGAGCGGCCACGCGTTCAAGAGGCCCTCGGGTCCGTCTTCGGGATTGTCGATGGGCCCGTCGTAGAAGCGATACACCTCGGTCTGAAGGTACGGCTCGCGAGACTCGAGCCAGGCGATGCGCGCAGCCTCGAGATTTGCCTCGGACGGTTCGTCCACGAACGCGACGAGCGCCGTATCGAGCTCGACGGCCGCGTCGAGCGAGTCCTCGTAACTCCTGAGGACGATGTCCGCGTAGGTGACGCGGGCGCTGTCGGCGACCGCCTCCGGATCGGGCGGCAGCGGCGCGGCGCCCCCCGGATCCCCGCTGCAACCAAGAGCGAAGAAAAGCGACGGCGCGTACAACGCGCGAAGCGGTCGTGTTTTGAACATGACTTTCAACTTCATTTTCATGGCCAGCTCGAAGTTGTCAAGTCGTGCCCGCCGGTCAGCGCCGCCACGGATGGGCGCGCGGCGCGCTAACTTTGCGCCGCCGCGGGAACGAGCTTGCTCTGACTGCTGAAAGCGCGGCGCGCTGGGCGCGACCTAGGACGCAAGTTTTTCCGACAGGTACGCCGGCACTCGGTCGATCGCGACGCGCTCCTGAGCGGCGGTGTCGCGCTCGCGCACCGTGACCGTTTGGTCGGTGAGCGTCTGACCGTCGACCGTGACGCAGAAGGGCGTGCCGACTTCGTCCATGCGCGCGTAGCGCTTGCCGATCGACTGCTTCACGTCGAACTCACTCGTGAACCGGTTGCGAAGGTCCATGTAGAGTTTTTCGGCGATCTCCGGCATGCCGTCTTTGTTCACGAGCGGGAAGATGCCGGCCTTGATGGGCGCGAGGCTCGGCTTGAACTTCAAGTACACGGGGCTCGCGCGCGACGCGTCTTCCGCGTAGCCCTCGCACAAGAGCACGAGCACCGCGCGCGTGAGACCCGACGCCGGTTCGATCACGTTCGGAACGTAGCGGCTCTTGGCGCGCACCTCGTCGTCCGGAAGGCCCTGCTCCTTGAGCTTCAGCTGGAGCTCCTGGTCGAAGTAGTCGAGCTTTTGCCCGGAGTGCGTCTGGTGCTGGCCGAGATCGTACGAGCCGCGATGCGCGATGCCCTCGAGCTCGCCGAAGTCGGGGTCGGTGAACGGGTATTTGTATTCGATGTCGACGGTCGCCTTCGAATAGAACGAGAGCTCGTCGGCGTCGTGATCGCGGAACCGGAGGTTCTTCTCGGAAACGCCGAGCGAAAGCCACCAGCGCATGCGCTCGGCCTTCCAGAACTCGTACCACGTGAGCGCCTCGTCCGGCGGGCAGAACCACTCCATCTCCATCTGCTCGAACTCGCGCGAGCGAAAGATGAAGTTTCGAGGAGTGACCTCGTTGCGGAAGCTCTTGCCGACCTGCGCGACGCCGAACGGCACCTTGACGCGCGTCGTGTCGAGGATCTGCTTGTAGTTCAGGAAGATGCCCTGGGCCGTTTCGGGCCGCAGGTACACCTTGTTCGACTCGTCCTGGATGGCGCCGGCGTACGATTCGAACATCAGGTTGAACTGCCGCGGCTCGGTGAGATCCCCGCCGCACGCGGGGCACGGCGGGTCGGAGCCGGCCGCGACGGCGAGGAGCTTCTTCGCTTCGAGCGGCGCGCCGGCCCCGAACGCCTCGGTCAGCGCCGCGAGCGTCGCCGGAAAATTGCGCACGAGGGCGATGCCGGGCGCGAGCTTCTTGCCCTGTTTGCCCGCCCAGCGTTTCACCTTCTCGGGATCGAAGCTCGGCGTCCCCTCGATCATGAGGTCGCCGACGAGCGACTTCACCCACTCGGCCTCCCTCAACATGTCGGCGACGTGATCGGCGCGAAAGAGTTTCTTGCACTGCCGGCACGTGCTCATCGGATCGCTGAAGCCGCCGACGTGGCCGCTCGCGATCCAGGTCTTCGGATGCTGGATGATGGCCGAGTCGAGCCCGACCATGTCGACGGGGTGCCCGTCGGGGCCGAGGGGTGGACACTCGACCATGGTCTTCCACCAAGAATCGCGAATGTTGTTCTTGAGCAGGACGCCGAGCGGCCCATAGTCCCAGAAGCCGTTGATGCCGCCGTAAATCTCGCTCGCCGGGTAGACGAATCCCCGGCGTTTACAGAGCGAAACGATCTTATCCATGAGCGACTGTTCAGGCACGATGGGCCCTCATACCCGAGCCCGAGCGGGAGGGCGAGTCCGGGCCCGCCGCCGCGAGGAGAATCCGCAGCGCCGAGCTGCTAGAACTTCGGCCATGCCGGAGCCTCCGAGCTCGCCCGTTTCGGCGGAACGGATCCAGTTCGGCTGGCTCGTCCGGTTTCGTTGGTTCAGCATCGCCGGCCAGGCGCTCGTCATCACGCTCAGCACGGAAGCGCTCGACGTGCGGTTACCGCTCGCCGCGCTCGGCGCCGTCATCGGCGTCGAGGTTCTGATGAACATCGCGCTCTGGGCGTGGCAGCGGCGCGCCGCGAGCGTCCGCTCCGTCCACGTCGCCGCGGCGATCGCCGCCGACCTGCTCTTGTTCACGGCGCTGCTCTACTTGTCGGGCGGCCCGTCGAATCCGTTCAGCTTCCTCTACCTCGTCCACCTGGCGCTCGCGGCCGTCATGCTGCCGCCGCGGCTCGGCTGGGCGCTCGTCGGGCTGTCGCTCGCGTGCTCGGCGGCCCTCTTCGTGCAACACGTCCCGCTCGCCGGCTCCGCCCACCAGCACCACCATCACGTGCCCGGCATGAAAATGGACCATGCCGCGAGCGGGTTCGATTGGCACTTGCGCGGCATGTGGGTCGCGCTCGGTGTCGCGGCGTCGTTCATCGTCTACTTCTTGCGCCGAGTGGCGCTCGAGCTCGCCGCGCGCGAACGCCAGCTCGCAGTTGCCCGCGAGCGCATCTCGCGCAGCGAACGGCTCGCATCGCTCGCCACGCTCGCCGCGGGCGCCGCGCACGAGCTCGGCTCGCCGCTCGGCACCATCGCCGTCGCCGCCCGCGAGCTCGAGCGAAGCCTCGCTCAGCGCGAAGGCGAGTCGGTGCTCCAGGAAGACGCCCGTCTCATCCGCGCCCAGGTCGATCGCTGCCGCCACATTCTCGACGAGCTCGCGTCGAACGCCGGTGGACCGCCGGGAGCCGCCGCGGACGAGGTTCCGCTCGCGGAGTTCATCGCGCGCGCCGTCGAGCGTTTTCCCGACAAGTCCCGCATCGCGATCGCGCTGCCGGCTCCGGCGCCGCGGCTCTGCGTTCCCCGCCTCGCCGTCGAAAAAGCGCTCGGCAGCCTCGTTCACAACGCGCTCCTCGCTACTCCGAACGGCGGCGTGCGACTTTCTGCCACCCGCAGCGGCTCGGAGCTCGTGCTGCTCGTCGAAGACGACGGTCCCGGCATGCCCGCCGACGTGCTCGAACACGCGACCGAGCCCTTCTTCTCGACGCGCGAAGCCGGAGCCGGAATGGGCCTCGGACTCTTTCTTGCGACGAGCGTCGCCGAGCAACTCGGAGGCCGGCTCGAGCTCGAATCGCGAGTCGGCAAGGGGACGCGAGCATCGTTGGTTCTTCCGGCGAGCGCGCTCCGCGACGATTTGCCGCATTCACGAGCCGCGGACGCAGCGTGATGACGCACGTCGTGTCCGAACGACCGTCGCTGCTCGTGGTGGACGATGACGACGTTCTGCGCGACCGCCTCGTGCGCGCGTTCCGCGAGCGCGGCTACGACGCGCACGGCGTACCCGACGGCGACAGCGCCGTCGCCGTCGCGACGAACGAGCCCCCGGAGTTTGCCGTCGTGGACCTGCGCATGCCCGGGCGCCCCGGACTCGACGTGGTGCGCGAGCTCCTCGCCATCGATCCCGCGACCGGCGTCGTCGTGCTCACCGGCTACGGAAGCATCGCGACCGCCATCGAGGCGATCCGCATCGGCGCCAAACACTACCTGACCAAGCCCGCGGACGCGGACGAAATCCTGCGCGCCTTCGGGGGTGCGTCGAACGGCGTCCTCTCCGGCGCCGCGGGAGCTCCCGCCCTCGCCGCCGAGCCGGAAACTCCGTCGCTGGCCCGCACGGAATGGGAACACATCCAACGCGTTCTTTCCGACGTGAACGGCAACGTCTCCGAGGCGGCGCGCCGCCTCGGCCTGCACCGCCGCTCGCTCCAGCGAAAACTAGCGAAGTACCCGCCGAATCGCTGAGAGCGAGAAGCAACGCAGAAGCTACGGTTTCGGCTCGACGAGGAAACCGAGCGGCCCGGCGGGAGCGACGAAACGCCGGATTTCCGCCGCCGTAAACGGAAACTCGGCGAGCGGAGAGGCGCTCTCGACCGCGTGCGGCAGGCCGAAATCGAAGAGGAACGTGACGCCTTCGGCTTCGACGACGAAGTTCTCGAGATGCTCGTGCTCGAAGACGGGCTCATCCCTTCCCTCGTACACTTCGGGGTGCGTCTTCTTTGCGGTTCTCCACGCCTCGAGCATTTTCCGCTTCACGCGGGTCGTGAGCTCGGAAAGCGAGCGCGTCGAGAACGCGGCTCGAGCGTCAACGCGCCGGAGCGTCGCAAGCTCGACCGCGACGTGTGAAGTCTGGAGGGACGGGTACGCGCCCGACCCGCTCGCGCGAAACGACACGTCGAGCACGCCGCTGCCGGCGTGGTGGATCGTGTAGTCGAGGAAGGTGAGCCAGCAATCATCGGAACGAAACTCCACCGTCGCCGCTTCGAAGATGCGCTGCAGCGAGCGAGCCCGCTCGGCGTCGGGCGAGACGACGCGAGGAACGATCGCGACGGCGCGGCACTTGTCCGCGCAATTGCTCCCGAGCTCGACGAACGGTTCGATGCCGGCGCAGTCCGGTCCGCCGCACTCCGTCGAGTACCGGGGTTTTTCCGTGGTTTGCCGGGGGCGCCAGGGCTCGGGCCAATGCTGACGCACGCACTCTTTCGGCGCGGGCGCGCTCGCGCTGCCGGAAGCGCCCGAACCGACGCCGCTCGGAATACCCTGCGCCGTGCCCGGCGGCAGCGGCGCCGCAGACGACCGGAGAGCGACGCCCGACGCGGCCGCATCGGCTCGCGCCGGGAGCGGCGGGGAGCTCTTGCAGTGCGGGGCGAAGAGGATCGCGAGGAGCAGCGGAGCCGTCCGCGTCACTCGCCCACCGACGCGACGATCCTCCGCGCTTCGTCGCGATGGGCGTCGTGAATGGCGTGAACGTCGCCCGGAACGAAGCGAACGTGCACGTCGGCGCCGGCTTGGGCGAAGAGCCCCGCGGTGCGTTCGACGTGAGCGCGCGTCAGCCAAGGATCGCCGTCGCTCGAACCGAGGACGACCGGTGTCCCCTCGACGCCGTCGCCGGGCGGGCGATCTTCGCCGGGCTCACCGATGACGGCCCCCGAGAACACGAAGAGCCCGCCGAGTCGTTGCGAACGCCGCGTGAAGACTTCCGCAGCGAGACACGCACCCTGCGAAAACCCCATGAGCACGACGCGTTCCGGCGGCACCTCGGTAAGGACGGCGTCGAGCACCGAGGAAACGTCACGGACCGCACGCTCGAGCTCCTCGCCGAGGGCGGTGCGCGCGTCGTAGTAGCGACCGGTGTACCAGGAGTTGTCGAATGCCTGCGGCGCGAGGACGGCGACGTCGGCGGCGTTGTCGGTGATCTCGAGCGCGCGAGCGAGGATCGACTCGGCCGTTGCGCTCCGTCCGTGGAGCGCGACGACGACGGCGCGCGCCGCGGCAGGGCTCGGGCCGGCGGCCGCGGCGAGCTCGGTCATGCCGACGTCCTCGAGACGCACCTGCGCCGAAGGCCTGCGCCCGTGGTACGCGTGACTGAGGAGCGCTCGCGGAGCGAGCTGCCGTTCGACGACCGATTCCTCGAGCTTCGTCCACGTCGCGCCGAGTGCTTTGAGCGAGGTGGGAGCGCCGGCGCGCACGAGGAAATCGAAGAGCCTGCCCTCGAGATCGCCCGTGGAAAGTCGAGCTTCGACCTCGCGCACGAGCTCCGGGTGCGTCGCGCGCAGGGCGTGCACGGTGTGCGGCAGGAGCACGCTGTGAAGGCCGCCGTGATCGAGATCGAAGAGCCCGCCGAGCGTGTGCGCGAGCCGATGATGTGCGCCCGTCTTGCCGGCCTCGAGCGTCCGGGCGGCGAGCGC
>DASUTR010000234.1:0-12393 GCA_036374535.1 Polyangiaceae bacterium | reverse complement strand
GTGCGACGCGTGCACGCCGAACGCGTTCGAATGCATGGTCTCGGAGCTCTTCCGCTGTTCAGCCGACGGGCAAGCACTCGAAAAAGTCGGCGACTGTCCCACGCGCTGCGCCGTGAACGACGGCACGCCGGCCTGCGACTGAGCCGAGCCCGCGCTCAGATGCCGTAGTCGCGGCCTTTTTGCGCCTTCTTCGCCGGCGTGCGCGCGGGCGGGACGCCCCTCGCGCGCTTCGTGCCGGCGTCGGAGGCGAGGGGAGCCGACGAGCTCGGCGCCGGTGCCAGGGCCGACGGGGGCGGAGTGACGACGCTCGGGGCCGGCTCCGGGCGCGGCGCGGATTCGTCGACGTAGACGCTCGGTCTCGGCCCGGGGCGCGCCCCTTCGGCGAGCTCTCCGTGATTGACGGGAGCCGCGACCGTCGTCGTCGAGCTCGGTCCGCTGCTCGTCGCGACGAAGGTGAGCGCCGCTCCGGCGACGATGCCGGCGACGACGGCCGCCGCGGCGAGGTGACGGCGCGGAACGCGGCGGAACCACATCCGCGACGTGATGAAGCGCGCTCGGATGCGGCTCACGAGATCGATCGGCGCGCCGGGCAAGGACGAGATGCGGGTGCTCGAAAGCGGCGCGTCGGTCTCACGGCCGTCGGGTGCGAGCGCCGGGTCGATCTCGGTGAGACTCACCCGGCGGGGCACGACGCTCTGAACGACGATGGGCCGCGACACTCCGAGCGCGACACCGAGCGCGTCGGCGAGATCCTTCGCCGAGTCGAAGCGCTGCTCGCGATCGCGCGCGGCGGCCCGCCGCCACCAATCGTCGATCTCCGGCGGCAGCTCGGGGTTTCGCTGCGTCGGCACGGGCATGTCGTCGTAAAGAATCATGCCCATGAGCTCGCCGAGCGCTTCGCTCTCGAACGGCGGCTTGCCCGTGAGACACTGAAACGCGATCACGCCGAGCGACCAGAGATCCGAACGGTGATCGGTCGGCTTGCCGCGCGCCTGCTCGGGGCTCACGTAGAAGGGCGTGCCGAGGAACGAGCCCGTTTTCGTGGTTTTGTCGCGCAGCGAATACTGGTCGTGCTTGGCGATGCCGAAGTCGAGCACCTTGGCGATTTCGCCCTCGTCGCCCTCGACGAGAAAAACGTTCTCCGGCTTGAGGTCGCGGTGGACGATGCCGTATGCGTGCGCCTTGACGAGAGCGCGCGCGACGTGCGCGACCACGCGGTACGTCGCCGCCGGATCGAGGCGTTTGACGCGATCGAGCCGCGTACCGAGATCCTCGCCGTCGAGAAACTCCATCGCGATGTAGGGCACGCCCGACCACTCACCGTGATCGAACACGTCGACCACGTGCGGGCCGCGGAGTTGCGCGGCGACCTTCGCTTCGCGTTCGAAGCGGATACGCACCTCCTCGCTCTCGGCCTTGTCGTCGTCGATGAGCTTCAGCGCGCAGCTCGAATCGAGCAGGATGTCCTGCGCGAGCCACACCGTGCCCATGCCGCCCGTGCCGAGCTTGCGCACGAGCCGATAGCGACCGGCTACCGCGACGCCCTCAGTCCGGTGGAACACGAGCCCACACTCTCTTCCCCCTGAGCCCTTTTGTCGCGCTTAACCGTCCACTCCCTCGCGCACACGATCGCCTTGCGTAAGAACGAAGCAATTGAACAGGTGCGCGCATGTAGGACACCTAGCGTCCTCTACCTACCTCGGGGGTGACCCGTTAAGCAACTGATGCCTTCGAGCCAGGGTGTTGATCAACCTTGTTTGTATAGGATGTTTTCAACGCTCATCTCGCCCGGGTCGGCCTCGCAATCGAGGGATTCTTGTCGAGTTTCTGCGAAACGCCATCGCCTGATCATGCGAGTCAGAAAGCAGCGGCCGGCAGGCCGACATCTCGCGGTTGACTGAGTTTCAGTGAGGGGGGAAGAAGGGACGATGCGCCCTCGCGACGGAGTGCTCCTGGTCGCCCATGGGACGGTCGAGAATCTCGACGATATGGGGGCGTTTCTTGCTCGCATTCGAGGGGGTCGTCCGGCCCCGCCCGGGTTCGTGGAGGAGCTTCGCCACCGTTACGAAGCGATCGGTGGCTCGCCGCTCCTCACGGTCACGCAGGCACAGGCCGGCGCCCTCGCGGCGCGGCTCGGTATGCCGGTCCTCGTGGGCATGCGGCTTTGGGATCCCGGCATCGAGGCGGCGCTCGAACGGGCGCACGCCGAGGGCCTCGAGCGGCTCTGCGTGCTCCCCCTCGCTCCCTTCAGCGTGCACGTCTACTGGCAGGCGGTCCAGCGGTCCGAGGCCGCCGTCCGTGAACGAGGGGGTAGGACGCCGGAGCTCGTGAGCGCCTCAGCGTGGGGAACCCACCCGGCGTTCGTCGCCGCCCACGCCGACGCGATCCGCGCCCGAGCCTCTGCCGACGCCCTCGTCGTGCTCACGGCGCATAGCCTGCCGCTCGTCGCCCTGCGGGCCGGCGATCCGTACGAGCGGCTCGTACGCGAGAGCGCGGCGGCCATCGGCGAACGGCTCGGACGCCCCTACGAGCTTGCCTTCCAAAGCCAGGGGGAGGGCACGGCCGAGTGGCTCGGACCCGATTTGCCCGCGGTCCTTGCTCGGGCGCGTGACGCAGGCGTCGAACGCGTCGCGCTCGCGCCGTTCGGTTTTCTGGGTGAGCACGTCGAAACGCTCTACGACCTCGACATCGAAGCGCGGCGTCTCGCCGGCGGGCTCGGCCTTGCATTCGAACGTGTTCCGGCCCTCGGGACGGCCCAGGGTCTCATCGACGCGCTCGAGGATCTGGCCCGCCGGACGCTCGCTTGAGCTGCGTGCGAGGGCAGGGCACGCTGCGCTCACCCATGCCGTCCGCGGAACGAGCGTCAGCTTGGCTCCTGCCGCTTCGAGCCAAGCTCTGGCTCGCGGTGTACGCGTCCCTCCTGTTCGTCGGCTGTCCGTGCTTTCGCGACGCGGTCAACGCGAGCCCGGAAATCCGCTGGTGGCTCTTCGCGAACTTCGGGGCGCAGCGCATCTGCCCGGAGATGCAGAAGAAGGCCGCCCCCCTCCGCCTCGTGCCGAATCCGAACGCCGTCGGACGGTTCTTCCCCGAGCAGTGCCAAACGACCGTGAACAACGCGGCCCAGACGGTCACGATCGCCTTCTCGGGGAGCGGCTTCGCCTGGACCCCGGTCGCCGGGCGCGTCGGATTCACCGTGGCCGCGAGCGTCGAGTATCGGATGGATTTTTTCATGGCCGAGGACGCGGTGTACGTCTGGGCACGCCCGGCCCGCATCGTCACGGGCCCCTCGTTCCAGGTCACATCCATCGAATACAAGCTCGCGAACTGGGCGGCGCAGGGACCCGCCGGCTACCTCGTCAACACGTTCGGCAATCAGATCGTCTCCTCGGAGCTCGCGAGCGGCTTCACCGTCGTTCACGGCGACGACGGCGACGAGTTCGCTCTCGGCATCCTCCAGCCACCGCAGCGGCCCCCGAAGCCGTTCGACACGTCGAGCGGTCGCTACGCCTTCGCCAACGAAGTCACCGAAGTGCACCCCGAGCAGGTCGATCTGCTGGGCCCGTTCGAGGTCGCCGCCAACGGGCAGGCGCTGTTCGCGCGGCTGTTCGTGAAGGGCCCCGCCATCGACGTGCTCGTCATTCAGCGCGGCACGGGCGACCTCTGGCGTCGCACGCTGCAGGGCGGCGGAGCGCTCGGCCCCCCTCCTCAGCCCGCGCTCACGAGCTTCACTCTCGTCCCCGGCTTCGAGCAGCGCCAGCGCATTCCGCTCGCCCCGGGGCAGTACTACCTCGCACTCGACAACAGCTCCCGCTGCGGCACGGTGAGCCCGCCGTTCAATCCGCTCGGCATCTTCGGCGGCAACGCCGCCGTCGTTTCCTACGCCGTCGAGCTCGGCGACTCCGACGAGAACTTCTGAGCTCTCTCTCGGGCGGGGTCGGGCCGCGCTTTCGGCTCAGTCTTCGGCCTGGGGGTGCGACACGCGCCAGTTCACGGGCAAGTCGAGGAAGCCTTCTAGGCACAAAAAGTCGTAGAGCTCCTGGCAGACGACTTCGGCGCTTTCGCTGTACACGTGAGGGTCGGAGAAAAAGCGCACGGTTTCGTCGCGGTATTCGGCATCGTCGCGGCTGAGACGCGCGACGAGCTCGTCGCTGCACGCGTTGATCATCTGCTCCATGAAGACGCGTTCCCACTGGATGCGAAAATCGGCGAAGGACTCGGCGAGCACCTTGTACGGGATGCTGTTCGGGCGCCGCGCGGTGTTCGCGGAGCGGATCGTGTTCTTCGCCATCGCCTCGAGCCGCGGCGGCAGGTAGTCACGCAAGAACTCCGAGACGACCGCGGCGTACACGGTCATGACCTTGTTGAGCTCGGGGGAGCGGCGCGAGAGGAACCCGACCTGCAAATCGCGTTCGATCTTCGCCAGGAGATCGAACGAGTTTTGCTTGATCTCGTCGTTGACGAACTCGAAACCTTCGAGCTCGGCCCGCAGGCGATTCTTGTAGCGGCCGAGGACGTAATAGACGCCCTGCTCGCCGTGGTGAATCACCTTGTCGCGATCGCCTTTGCTCTTTTCGTGGAGCTCGCTCTCGAAGAAGAGCTTCGCGACCCGGCGCCCGAGAGGTTTCAGCATGCGCGACGTGAACTGCGACTCGGACGAAAACACCTTACCGAGGAGCGTCGCGAGCGTCTTCGAATGCCTCGCTTCGATCTCGTCGGGGTTGCGTTCGACCGGCGTCCCCTTGCCGGCGGCGGCCTGCATCGCCTTGAGCTGCGCGACGACTTCCGCCGTGATCGCGTCGAGCTCGGCGTTCGTCTCCATTTCGCCCTTGTAGTGGACGATGCGCGCGTCGACCTGTTCCTGCAAAAGTCCGAGCGCTTGGATGGTGAGCGCTTCCTTCTGCCCCGCGCTCATCGGCGCCGGCAGCGGCTTCGGGGCGCCGGGTGCGGGTGCTGGGACGACGCCCGTCGCCGAGGGGGGCGGCGGCCGACGCGGAGGCGGGGGCTTGGGCGGTGCGGTCATCGGCCGACCTCCGATGATAGACAAAATGCGGAAGGCGTGGGAGATGGGGAGAGATCCCCGATGATCGAGCCCGACGCCGTGAGAACGCTGCTCCTTCGCGCCTTTCCCCAAGCCGACATCGACCTCGTCGATCTCACGGGAACGCGCGATCACTATCAGGCCCGCATCGTCTCGGAAGCGTTCCGTGGAAAGTCGCTGATCGAGCAGCACCAGCTCGTCTACGCCGCCCTCGGCGACGCGATGCACGGGCCGATTCACGCGCTCGCGCTGAAGACGTTCACTCCCGAAGCTTGGCAAAAGCAAAATCCGACCCCATGAGATTCATCCTGGAGCAACGCTGATGGACGACGGACTCCGCGAACGCATCAAATCGACGATCGAGAGCAAGAAGGTCGTGCTCTTCATGAAGGGCAGCCGCAACTTTCCGCAGTGCGGGTTCAGCGCCCACGTCGTGGGTATCCTCAAGGAACACGCCGTCGAGTTTCGGGACGTGAACATCCTCACCGATCCGGATCTTCGCCAGGGCTTGAAGGAGTACTCGAACTGGCCGACGTTCCCGCAGCTCTACGTCGATGGAAAGCTCGTCGGCGGCGCCGACATCGTGTCGAGCCTGCACGAGAGCGGCGAGCTCACCGGCGTCCTCGGTGGGTAGCGAGCCGAGCGAAATCGGCCCCGCGTCGCCGGTAAAGCGGCCGCTCGTTCTGCTGGCGAACGACGACGGCTATCGCTCCGCGGGCATCGACGCCTTCCGGCGCGCCCTCGAGCCTTCGGCCGACGTGATCATCTGCGCGCCGGAAGTCGAACAAAGCGCGGCGAGCCACGCGCTCAGCTTGCACCGGCCTCTGCGCCTGTTCCGGCACGGCGAGCGCGTATTTTCGGTCGACGGAACCCCCGCCGATTGCGTCTACGTCGCGCTCTACGGCGAGACCCGCGTGCTCCCGCGCAAGCCCGATCTCGTGCTCTCCGGCGTGAACCACGGGGTCAACCTCGGCGACGACGTGTTCTACAGCGGCACGGTCGCCGCGGCGCGTGAGGGCGCGCTCAAGGGCATTCCGTCGATGGCGGTTTCGGCGGCGGCGAACGTCGATTTCGAGAAGGCGGCGGCGCTCGCGGCGCACCTCGCGTTCGCCCTCCATGCTGCGAAGATCGGACCCATCCTGCTCAACGTGAACGTCCCGGAGGGAAGCGGCTGGCCGGTGCGCGCGACCCGACTCGGCCGCCGCATCTACCGCGACGAGGTCGAGTTCCGTCGCGATCCGCGCGGCCGCGAGTACCTCTGGATCGGCGGGCCGGGCGCCGCGCACGAGGCCGTGGCCGGCTCCGATACCGAAGCATTCGACGAAGGTGTCGTGGGGATTACGCCCCTCGTGCTCGATCTCTGGGACCGCGGCGCGAAGGAACGTGCGGAAGCGCTTGCAGCGGGCGTGGAACCGGCGCGATAGTTTCGGAACGAGCGGATCATGGCCGGACGCAAGGGAACCTTCGCCAAGTCGGGAAAACCCGTGCTCGCGCGTCCGCTGCCGACGCCGCGTGGCGTCGATTCGAAGAAGGTGCCGCCCCCGGAGCCGCCGCGCTTCGGCTCGGGCACGCCGCCCGCCGAGCTCGAGCCGCTCGGTTACGTGCGCGGTCTCATCCGCGACATTCCGGACTTCCCGCAAGCCGGGATCTTGTTTCGCGACATCACGCCGCTCCTCGCCGATCCGAAGGCGTTCCACATCGTGCTCGACGCCATCGCCCATCGCTTTCTCGGCGAGCGCATCGACGCCATCGTCGGCGTCGAATCGCGTGGGTTCATTTTCGGCGGCGCGCTCGCAGCGCGCTTGAACACGAGCTTCGTGCCCGTGCGGCGCCCGGGAAAGCTTCCGTACCGCACCGACAAGGTGAGCTACTCCCTCGAGTACGGCGAGGCCGAGCTCGAGATGCACCGCGATTCGCTGCGCGAAGGTGCTGCCGTGCTCATCGTCGACGATCTTCTGGCGACGGGCGGCACGGCCGCCGCCGTCGGCGAATTGGTGCACCGCCAGGGCGCCTTCGTTCTCGGCTACGCGTTCGTCATCGAGCTTCTGTCGCTGAACGGCCGCGAACGCCTCCTGCCGACTCCGGTCGTTTCCATCATCCGCTTCGACTGACGGTCGGGTGGCCCGGACTCCGCGGGTCGCGGGCGTCGCGGCGATCCTCGCGATTCGCGCGCATTGATGCCGGGAAAGCGGTCGGGTACCTTGGAAGGATGCGCTTTTCTAACTTCGGCTCGGGGCTCGTGCTTTCGTTCGCGTGCGCTACGGCGCTGACGGCAAGCTGCGGTTCCGGAAGCGTGAAGCGCGCGCCCTCCGGCGGCGCGGGGGGTACGGACGAACCGGGCGGCTCGAGCGGAGCGACGACGGGCGGAACGGGCACGGGCGGCACGGGCGGCGTACCGCCCGGAGGCGGAGTCGGGGACGCCTGCTCGAGCCGCGAGCCGTGTCGCAACGGGCTCGCCTGCGCGAGCGACGTGTGCGAGCCGGGCGGCACGCTCGAGCCGGGAAGCCCCTGCACGATTCAGCCCGAGTGCCAGGCAGGGCTCAACTGCGTGAACGGGACGTGCGGTCCCGCCGGCGACGGCGCGGACGGCGACGGGTGTGTCGGTGACGGGGAATGCCGGGCGGGCTACCGCTGTCTCGTCACGGGGTTGAGCCCGAAGTGCGTTCCGCAGGGCACGAGCGACGCGGGCGATCCCTGCACGTCGACGCTCGACTGCTATGGCGGGCTCACGTGCGCGAACGGAACCTGCGGTCGCGGCCTCGCTTCGCCCTGGCGCGGCGTCACGTGCGAGCCGCCGGTCCGCGAGGGCGAAGAGGTGCGTGCGTTCTTCGAAGTGCCCGGCGCCCGCGGCGCCGAGGAAGGCGACTTCTTCCGTCTTCCGTTCCCGAACGACGCGCGACGCACTGGAGAGCGCGTGGATCTGTCGGGATTTCCGACGCCCGGCGTCGGAATTCTCGGTCTCGACCCCGTGGCGCTCTACGTCGACGCCGTTCAGGCGAACGATCGCGCGTGGGGCGCGTTCTCCACCGTGTACTTCCGCTTCTCCGGCGAGCTCGACATCGAAACGGTGCGTCTCGCCGGGTCGCTGAACTTCGTCGACGTGACGCCCGGCGCGCCCGAGCTCGGCCAGAGCCGAGGCTTCTCGTGGTACGCGTCGGTCGGGCGGCGCAACTACATCTGCGAAAACTGGCTCGGCGTCCGCCGCCCGATCGGCCAGCCGATGCTCGCCGGGCACACGTACGCGGTGTGGCTCACGACGGCGGTACTTCGCGCCGGCGCCGGGTCCGCGGCCGAGCGCACCGTTCGGCGTTCTGCGAATCTGGTGGCGCTCCTCGACGACGACGAGCCGAGCGACGCCGTGCTCGCGCCGATCCACGAGCGGTATGCGCCGTTCCGCGCTTACATGGAGGCGGAAGGGCTCGATCCTTCGACGGTGCTCACCGCGACCGTCTTCACCGTGGACGATCACCCGGCGACCATGGCGAGCCTCGCAGAGACCGTCGCGGAGCTCGAGCCGCCGACGGCGAGGGACTGGACGCTCTGCGACGACGGCGTCGAGTCGCCGTGCCCCGATCGCGACGGCGAGCGCGCGTGTGGCCCGCGAACCCCGGACTACGACGAGTACCACGCCCTCGTTTCGCTACCGATCTTCCAGGAGGGCACGCCGCCGTACCTAACGCCCGACGACGGCGGCGGCATCGTCGTGAGCACGGACCCCGAGCGCCAGGACGTCTGCTTGTCGCTGACGGTGCCGGCCGGCACCGCGCCCGCGGACGGTTGGCCACTCGCCGTGACGGCGCACGGCACGGGCGGTTCCTTCCGCAGCCACGTAACGCCGAGCCTCGCCGGCTCGCTCTCGCAGGGCGGCGTGCCGTTCGCCGTCCTCGGCATCGACCAGGTCGTGCACGGCACGCGCCGCGGCGACTCCACCGAATCGCCGGACAACCTCTTCTTCAACTTCCTGAATCCCGCCGCCGCTCGCGGTAATCCGCTGCAAGGCGCGGCGGATCAGCTGTCCTTGCTGCGCTTCGCCGCCACCATCGACGGCACGGGCGACATGCCGACCACGGTCGATCCGGAGCGCATCGTGTTCTTCGGCCACTCGCAGGGCGGCACCGAAGGCAGCCTGATGCTGCCGTACGCCGACGGCTACAAGGGCGCCGTGCTCTCGGGCAACGGGGGCAGCCTGCTCCACGCGCTCTTGAACAAGACGAGCCCGGTCAACGTGAAGGCGCTCTTGCCTCTACTCGTTCAAGATCCGTCCCTGAACGATCGCTCGGACACGGGCGAATGGAGCCCGGTGCTCTCGCTGCTCCAGCAGTGGATCGATCCCGCCGACCCCCTGAACTTCGCGCGGCTCGTGAGCGCGCCGCCGGACGGCCACGTCGCGAAGAGCACGTTCGAGACGTACGGCCTCGGCGATACGTATGCGCCACCGGTCACGCTCGACAACTACTCGGTCGCCGGCGGTTTCGCGCACGTCGCGCGCGTGCTCGGCGAGGTCGCCGGTCTCTCGCAAGCGGAAGCGCCGCTCGCGGGCAACCTCGCCATGGGAACGATCACGCTCGGCATGCGCCAGTATCGGCCGGCGGACGGCGACGACGGTCACTTCGTCGTGTTCGACGTGCCGCAGGCGAACGAGGACATGGTGCGCTTTCTCTCGATGGCCGCGTCCGGCGAAGTGCCCGCCATCGGCGAGTGAGCGTCACGTCGCCCAGGGAAACGCGATCACGTCTTCGATGCGCTTCCCGCCGAGCGCGAGCATCACCAGTCGATCGACGCCGAGCGCGTTGCCACCCGAGGGCGGCATGCCCTCGGCGAGCGCCGCGAGAAACTTGCGGTCGAGCGGGTACGTGCGACGGCGTGCCGCTTTCCGGCGCGCGTGCTCGGCGCGGAAGCGGCGCTCCTGCTCGACGGGATCGGTGAGCTCGCCGTAGCCGTTCGAGAGCTCGACGCCGCCGGCGTAGAGCTCGAAGCGCTCCGCGACCGTCGGATCGTTCGGGGAGGGGCGGGCAAGCGCCGCCTCGCTGACGGGATAGTCGCAAAGAAACACGGGCTTTTCCGAGCGGGCGAGCGCGGGCTCGACGCGCTCGACGAGGAGCTCGAAGTAGCGATCCGGGTCCTCCTGCGCGAGGGTCGAGGCGTCGCGCACGCGCGCGTGCCGATGAAACGCCTCGCGCACCGTGACGCGGGGGAACGGAGGCGTCACGTCGATGCGGCGGCCGTCGGCCAGAACGAGCTCGGGCCGTCCGCGCAGCGCCCGCGCGACGCGTTCGACGACGGCCTCGGTGTCGGCCTGGATCTCGTCCTGTCCCGAGAACGCGCGGTACCACTCGAGCAGCGTGAACTCCGGCTCGTGAAGCACGCCGCGCTCGTCCGCTCGCGCCACACGGGCGAGCTCGAAGATGCGCGGCAGGCCCCCGACGAGCAGCCGCTTCAGGTGGAGCTCGGGCGAAGTGATCAGAAAGCCACCCTCGGCGCGCAGCGCGTCGAGGTTCGCGTCTACCCCGGGAGCGCGCACGCGAAACGGCGTTTGTACTTCCAGAAAGCTTCGTTCGGCGAAGACGCGGCGGATCTCCGCGAGCGCGACCGCGCGCGCGGAAAGCCGCGTCCCGACGCCTTCCCACGTGAAGCGCGCGATCGCGCCGTCGCCGCGCGGCGTGGGGCAGGGAGCTCGTTCGACGACGCGCGCGCGGTGGAGCTCGCCGCGGTGGAGCTCGCCCTCGACGACGACGAGATCGCCCGGTTCGCAAGCGAGCGCCTCGCCGTGCACCAAAAGCGCCCCGAGAGCGTCCGTGAGCGTGAGCCTGGAGCTCTCCACGGCGAGCACGCGCCCGCCGACCTTCACGCGGCCCTTTCTCGCGGGGCGCGCAGCAGACGCGAGGTCGCTCGGCGCGAGCACTCGCGCCGGCTTCACGTCACCTTGCGGCGAACGCTTCGAGCGCGAAGCCGGCAATTTCCGACCCCATCCACGGGCCGAGCACGACGAGCGCGAGGGCGACGGCCACGAGACGCGGCAAGTGCGCGATCGTCGCGTCTTGAAGCTGTGTCGCCGCCTGAAACGCCGCGACGACGAGGCCCACGAGGGCGGCGATGCCGACGACCGGCAGCGAGACGAGCAGCGAGACGAGCAGCGCGCTTTCGCCGAGCCCCGCGAGATCGCCGAGCGTCGTCATGCGGACGCTAGGCTCCGCCCTCGCCGCCGCTGTCGCCGGAACCCGAGGTGCCGCCCGTAGCGGAACCCGACATGCCGCCGTCGCGCGCGCCGAAGCCGCCGAAGCCCATGCCGCCCGTGCCGCCGGTCGCCCGCGAGCACTGCGGGTCGTTGTTGCGCGGCGGATCGGCGCGACGACAATCGGGATCGGAGAAATCCGCGGCGTTCGGCGGGCAGCAGCGATCGATCGAGCCCCCCGCGAGCTCGATGCAAGTGACGCAGACGAGCCCCGCGTTGCAGTCGGTGTCACCGGCCGCCAACTGGTCGCAGCGCTCCCCTTCCGACTGACGCGAACAGCCGACGAAGCTCACGGTGACGGGAATCGCGATGAGCGCGATTCGCGCGATCCACGAGACGAAACGGGGGGCAGTCATGGCGGCCGGCTATGTATCATGGGCTTCGGGCCCCAGGCCACCCCAAAGGGCCCGGCGTGCCGTACCGTCGGAGAGCTCGATGAGAAGCAAAGCGCACCTTTTCGGGGCCCTGCTCGGCGTGACGGCGATGAGCACCTTCGTCGTGTGGCAGCGCTTCCGGCCGGCGCCCTGCACGGGCGGCGTGACGGTCGAGTTCCGGCCGCCGCTCGAGGCCCCCGGGCCGTACCATTTCACGCTCGAGCTCGAAGGGATTCGCCAGCCGTGCGAGCTCGAGGTTCCGTTTCCGGTGCGGGGGCGCGTCGACACGACGAGCTGCGGCCACGCGGTGGAGCTCCGAACGCGCGTAGAGGGCGAGCACGCGAGCATCGTCGGCCTCACGATCGGCGCGGCGCCGGAAACGCTCCGGTTTCGCGCGATGCGGAAAGGCGAGGTGCTCTACGACGCGTCCCTCACGCCCAAGTACGGTCCCTACGAGACGCCGCGTGAAGAGAGCCGGCTCTTCTGCGGCGAGCGCGCGCTCGTCGCGCCCCCCTGTGTCCGCGGGAGCTCGATCTGCGCGCCGTACGAGCCGAGCTGCGACGGCCCCGAAGACTGCGCCGGTGAAAAAGCGTGCTGCGTCGATCCCGCGCTCGGCAAGGAATACGGCCCTCGCGCGACCACCGAGTGCTCGTCGCGCCGGCGCTGCCTCGACCGCTTCGGCGCCATCGCCTGCCACACCGACGAAGACTGCCCGAGCGACATGACCTGCACCGACACGTCCCTCGCCA
>DASUTR010000233.1:0-2573 GCA_036374535.1 Polyangiaceae bacterium | reverse complement strand
GTCGAGGCCCGTCTCGATCTCTCGGATCGCGGTCATATGTGCGTCGAGCTTGCGCTTGTCGTCGGCGCTGAGCGGACCGCGCTTCAGATCGGCGAACTGCTCATTGACGAGATCGAGCACGCTTTGCCGGCGGACGGCGACGCGCATGGCGGCTTCGCCGCCGCCCGGAGCCGTGGTGCCGCCGAGGTTCATGAAGTCGGCGTAAGCGTTCCAGGGATTGTTGATGCCGGCGACCGGTTGGCCCGATGCGCTGTACGAGATGTAGCCGAGGCCGCTCGAGCCGCCGCCGCGACCGACGAGGAGATTGAGCGGCGCGCGACGCGAGCCCTGCGCGCCCGGGTTCACTTGCGCGGCGATCACCTGGTCGAGCGAGGGCCCGAGGGCTATTGCGTCGTCGTCGGCGAAGCGCGCCGTGAGCTTGTGCGCCATGCCCTTGCCGTGATCGTCGCCGCCGCCGCCGTCGCGATCGAAGCCGCGCGGAGTCATGTGAACGCCGCGGGGAAACAGCAATTTCTGCCGGAACGGGAGCAGCGCTTCGTTTGCCGTGCCCGTGAGGTGCGCGTCCGTGAGCGCGCCGTACGCGCCGTTCGGGAACCAGCGCTCCATGTTCACGCCGTTGCAGGCGAAGAACACGCCGAACCGCTGTACGGCCGTGCTCTGCGCGGCGGCACGGCGAGGCGCGAGCGCTTCGAGAAACGGCAGGCCCACCATCACGCCGCCGAGACCTCGGAGGAAACGCCGGCGCGCGAGCCGGCGCGGTGTGCGAGTCGTATTCGTCATGGGCCGACCTCGTTCGGGGCGCGGAACCGGAAAGCGCGCGTCGTGGCGACGGCGCGGGCGAGCGCTTCGCCGCCGAGCGGCTCCGTCGCGAGCGCCGCGCGCGAGGGTTCGTCGTCCGGGACGAGACGCCGGCCGTACGCGAACGAAAGCCATTTGCCCGCATAGCAGGCCCGCGCTTCGCCGCTTTCCGCGAGCGCCTGAACGAGCTCGCTTGCGTTCGCGAACGACACGGGGACGGCGTCGAGCGTGAGCTCGCCCGTCGTGTCGACGGGTACGTCGTTCTCCTCGGCGCGGAGCGAGCCCACGGCGTCGAAGTTTTCGAAGGCAAAACCGGGGGCGTTGATGTCGACGTGGCAGCCGGCGCAGTCGTCCTGCCCCGTGAGGAGGCTGATCTCTTCGCGCGTGGTTTCGATGGGCTCGTCGGTCTCGGGCGGCGGGGTTTCGGTGGCGCCCGGAGGCGGCTCGGCGATCTCGCGACACAAGAGCTCGCGCAGAACGAACAGCCCGCGATGGATGGGATCGGTCTTTATCGCGTAGGCGTGCGACGCCAGGAAGCCGACTTGCATCAGGAAGCCGCGGCGTTCGCCCGCGTCGAAGTCGATGCGGGTGAGGGCGCTGCCGGACACGCTCTGCCCGTAGAGCGGCGCGAGCTCGGAGTCGGCAAAGGCGTACGGCGCGGTCATGAACTCTTCGAAGCCGCCGCCCGTGCGCACGACCTCCTCGATGAAACGGCGCGCGGACGCGTCGGCGCGCACGACGAAATCGGCGGGGGCGTCGGGATACGTGCCGGCGTCGGGGGCAATGCGCGCGAAGCGGCCGAATTGCCAGGCTTGCGAGTGGAACGAAACGTTCGTGGCGAGCGCTTTCGGATCGGCGAGGAGGCGGGTGACCGCGGTCCGCACGCCGTCCTCGGACGCGAGCTCGCCGCGCCCGGCCGCGTCGAGGAGCTCCGCATCGGGGATGGAGTTCCACAGAAAGAACGCGAGGCGCGACGCGATTTCCCAATCGTCGAGCGCGATGAGCCCGTCGGCGCCGGTCTCGGCGCCGAGCTCGTTGCGGTAGAGGAACTTCGGTGACTGGAGCACGTATTCGACGACGAGGCGCACTCCGTCGCTGAAGGCGTCACCGCTCGCCAAGAGCTCGGGGCCGCGCGCGAACAGAGCCGTCAGTCGTGTGGTCTCGTCTTCCGTGAGCGGGCGGCGAAACGCGCGCCGCCCGAAGCTCGCGACGAACTCCGCGGGACACGTTGCTTCCGCCGCCTGGCAGGGGACGATGCGTGTCAGGATCGCGGCGTCGCCGGCGACGCGCGCCGCGACGGTTTCCGCGGCGGAACGATATTGGGGCCCGAGGCGCGCGTCGACGTGCAGGTCGAGCCGGTTCTCGAACTCGAAGCCGCTCGTCGCGTCGGGAGCGAAGCTCGCGCTCGGTGAGTCCTCGATACCGAAGAGCTCGAGCAAAGCCGCCTGATACTGTGCGTGCGTCAGCCGCGCCGAGCGCGTGACCGGGAGCACTCCGGCCACGGCCGTCGCGCCCGCGGTGCCGCCGGAGCCCGCGGTGCCGCTCGCGCCCGAGTTGCCCGACGCGCCGGCGCCGCCGCCCTTACCGCTACCGCCCTTTCCGCCTTTGCCGCTTCGGGCCCCCCTTCCGCCATTTGCGGCGGATTCCTCGCCATTGCCTTCGATATGGCCGGTACAGGCCAAGGCCGAGAAGGCGACGGAGCACGCGAGGGCTCGGGCCAAGCTGCGGAGAGCCATTGTCCGTGGGTACCGCGAGGCTGCACTCGCGGCTCAGGG
>DASUTR010000232.1:0-4048 GCA_036374535.1 Polyangiaceae bacterium | reverse complement strand
GCCGACCGATTCGACGAGCGGAATCTCGAGCTCGAGGTTCTGGAAGTACTGGAGGTTACCGCCGATGTTCGCGCCCGTCGGGATCGGGTAGCTGTTCGGATCCGTCTGCGCGGTGAGGCCGACGCGCGGGCCAATCGTGCGATAGCGGAAGCCGCGCACGTCGAAGATGCCGCCGAGGAAGAAGCGCGCGAAGATCGGGACGCCTTCGTTCGACGGGCTCGTGACGTGTCCCCACTCGGCGTTCAGCTTGAGCACGAAGCCCTTGCCGAGCGGGTAGTAGAAGCGGCCGAGGAGCTTGTGCTTGAGAAACTGGTTTTCGGAGCCGAGGTACTGCGTCGCGAGCTCGCTCGAGCCGAGGAGGTACACACCCGAGCTCGGGAACAGACGGTCGTTGCGCGTATCGTAGGCGAGCGCGGGACGGATGCTCGAGGTGAAGCCGTCGGAGAACAGGTTCGCGAGCGGGAGGCTCTGGAACACGCTCACGCGGCTCGACGTTCCGAGCAGCGTCGATTGTGTCTGGGTCGAGACCTCGTCGAGCTCGCCCGTGTACGTAAACGACGCCGTGAGCTCGGGCTCGATGAGCGGGTAGCCGAAAGTCAGCGAGCCGCCGCGGCTCGACTGCGTGAAGTCCTCGTAGGCCCGGAGCTGGTCGTAGAGATCGATGCTCGCGCTGAACGGGCTGTCGAGGAGGTACGGCTCGGTGAAGCGCAGGTTGATGAGCTGGCGGAGGCCGCTGATCTGAAGCTGGAGAGACAGCGATTGACCGTTGCCGAACAGGTTTGCCTGCTGGATCTGGGCCGTCGCGATGAAATTCTCGATGCTCGAGAAGCCGGCGCCGACCTGGAACGTACCCGTCGGGCGCTCGCCGACTTCGACGTAGACGTTCATCTTCTCGGGGGACGAGCCCTGCTCGGTCGAGATGTCGACACGCTCGAAATAGCCGAGTGCCGTGATGCGGCGCCGCGACCTCTCGAGATTCGTTTCGTGGAAGAGCTCGCCCTCGGCGATCTCCATCTCGCGCCGGATCACTTTGTCGCGCGTCTTCGAGTTACCGCGGATCTCGATGCGCTCGAAATGCACGAGGGGCCCGCGCTCGACGGGAACGATGACGTCGACCTCGTGCGTCTCCGGGTCGAGGTTCGTTTGCGGAGTCGCGTCGACGTTGGCGTAGCCGTGGTCGCGGTAGAGCGTGCGGACCGCCTGCAGGTCCTCGAGCAGCTGGGCGCGGTTGAACCAGTCCCCGGACCTGGCCCGCACCATCATGCGGAGGTTGCGCCGCCCGTCGATGGGATCGACCTCGCGCCCGTCGGGACCACGTTCGTACACGCGGAGTTGCCGGATGCGGAAACGAGGGCCCTCGTCGATGGTGATGGACACCTCGATGCCGCTGCGATCGGGGGTCAGCATGATGCGTGGGGTCGAGATGCTGACCTGGAGGAAGCCGCGGTCGTAATAGAGCGCGCTGATCACCGCCACGTCGCGCTCGAAGGCGTCCTGGCGAAAGGGACCGCCCGAGCCGAACGCGAAGAAGCCCGGATTGCCGATGAACATCACGCCGCGAAGCTCTTCGGTCGAGATGTGCTCGTTGCCGATGAAGGTGACGCGTCGGACGCTCACCTGTTCGTGCTCGCGGACGGTGAACTTGACCTCGACCTCGCCCTCACGAGCGGGCTGCGTGCTGCTTTCGACCTCGGCGAGGAAGAAGCCCTTCTCGGCGTAGAGATCGCGGATTTTCTGGATGCTGCGACGAATCGCGGGGGGCGAAAGGACGGTGCTTTCTTTGAGCTCGATGCCTTCCTTGAGGTCGTCTTCGCCGATCTCCTTGATGCCTTCGAAGACGATTCTCGTGACGGCCGGGCGCTCCCGTACGAGAAAACGCAGGCGAACCCCCTCGTCGCGCCGTACGAGGTCGACCTGGATGTCGTCGAAGAAGCCGGAAGCGTAGAGCTCGCGCACGTCCTCCGTGAGGACTTCGGCCGAGAAGATCGAGCCTGCGCGCTCCTTCAGGTAGGTCTTCACGTCGTTCGCGGTCGCGCGGCGGTTGCCCGCGATTTCGATCGACAGAATGGGAAGGCCCTCGGCGAGCTCGGCTTCGCTCGCGGGGATGGGCGGTCCGGCGGGCACGGTCTCTTCGTCGCTCGGCTTTCCGGCGTCGGGTTTCGCGGCGTCGGGTTTCGCAGGAGCGGGTTTGGCGGCGTCGGGCTTCGCGGCGCCGGCGGGTGCGGGAGCCGGCGCGGGTGCGGGAGCCGGCGCGGGTGCGGCGGAGCTCGCCGGAGGCGCCGGGCTCGCAGGCGGGGCGGGGGGCGTACCTTGGGCGAAGCCCTGCCTCGCAGCCAAGAGGAGGAGCGCCACCAGGAGGGATGCAAATCGGCGCACGCGGGCCCCGGCGTTAGCCCATAGCCGGTCGCCGCTCAACCCCGGACCCGCGTTTTGTCCAAAATTTTCGCTGGCCGGAGCGCCATCACACGTCGAGCTCCCCGGCCTCGTCGGCCCGGTCCATGATGAAATGAAACCGCGCGGCCGGGTCCTTGCCCATGAGCTCGTTGACCACTCGGTCGGTTTCCAGCGCGTCGGCGACCGTGACCTTCATCAGCCGGCGCGTCTTGGGGTTCAGCGTCGTCTCCCAGAGCACTTTCGGCATCATCTCGCCGAGGCCCTTGAAACGGGTGATCTCGGGCTTGGCGTTGCTCTTCGCGTCTTTGAGAATGCGGTCGCGCGCCGCGTCGTCGGCCGCCCAATAGGTCTCCTGGCCGATATCGATGCGGTAGAGCGGCGGCACGGCGACGAACAGCCGGCCGCCGCGAATGAGCTCCGGGAGGTGGCGGTAGACGAAGGTGAGGAGAAGCGTCGTGATGTGGTGGCCATCGGAGTCGGCGTCGGCGAGCAGGATGACGCGCTGGTAGCGCAGGCTCTCGAGATCGAAGTTCGGCCCGATGCCGCAGCCGAGCGCCGTGACGAGGTCGGCGAGCTCCTTGTTTTCGAGGACCTTACCCGTGGCGAGTCCCTCGGTGTTCAGGACCTTGCCGCGGAGCGGGAGGATGGCTTGCGTCGAGCGATCGCGGCCCTGCTTGGCGGAGCCGCCGGCCGAGTCGCCTTCGACGATGAAAAGCTCCGTGTCGCCGCGCCCGGAGGACAGGCAGTCGCTGAGCTTGCCGGGCAGGGTGAAGCGCCCGCTGGTCGCGCTCCTTCGCGTGACTTGCGCCGAAGCGGCTCGCGACGCTTCGCGCGCGCGCGCGGCGAGGACGATGCGCGCGACGACCTGTTCGGCGACGCTCCGGTTCGAGTTCAGCCACTGCTCGAGCGCCGGTCGAACCGCGCCGTCGACGAGCGCTTGGACCTCGGGGTTGTTCAGCCGGTCCTTGGTTTGCCCCTGGAATTGGGGCTCGCGCACGAAAACGCTGAGCACTCCCGTGAGCCCTTCGCGAATGTCCTCGGCCGCGAGCGAGACGCCGCGCGGGGCGAGATTGTGCGTCTCGATGTAGTTTCGGACCGCCTTCACGAGACCTGAGCGGAAGCCGTTCTCGTGCGTTCCGCCGGAGCCGGTCGGGATGCCGTTCACGAAGCTCTTGAGCTTCTCGTCCGTCGCTTCCGTCCACGCGAGCGCGAGCTCGATGCGCGCTTCGTCGTCCTTGGCGAGGGAAAACGGCACTTCGTGCACGGCTCGCGGGCCGCCCGCGACGATCTTCCTCAAGAATTCGACGATGCCCTCGGCGTGCGAGAAGACGTCGCGCTGCCCGCTCTTCTCGTCGACGAAGGTGACCTTGAGCCCGCGGTGGAGGTAGCTCGCGATTTCGAGCCGCTCGCGGATGGTGTCGGCGTTGAAGTCGGTCTTCGGGAAAATCGTCGGATCCGGCTCGAAGTACACGGTCGTGCCGCTGCCGCGCGCGGCCCCGAGCTTCCTCAACTTGCCCTGTACCTCGCCTCGCTTGAACTCCATCTGCCACTCGGCGCCGTCGCGCTTCACCGTGGCGACGAGCTTTGCGGACAGGGCGTTCACGACGGACGAGCCGACGCCGTGCAGGCCGCCGGACGTCTTGTAGTTGTCGTC
>DASUTR010000231.1:0-10742 GCA_036374535.1 Polyangiaceae bacterium | reverse complement strand
CTGTCCCGAGAGCGAAGGCGGCCGCGCAACGCCCGGCAGGTTCTGAATGGCGCGGAGTGCATCGCCCGACGTGCCGGGAACCCTCGAGAGCTCCCGGCGCGTGAGCGTGTGGCGCGTCACCTCGCGGCTCGGCCGCTTGCCGCGGACGACGACCTCGTCGCTCGTTTCGCTCGGCAGCGCGAGCCCGTAGCTCACCTCCGTCCACTCCGACGCCGAGAGCTCCTCGTTCGCCGTGTAGGGGTCGAATCCGGTCGCCGTGATCTCGACGCGATAGGCGCCGGGCTCGATGTCGGGAAACGAGAACTTCCCGTCCACCCCCGTCACCTGCTCGCCGACCCTCTGCGCTCGGCGGAACAAGCGCACGGTGGCCCGCGCGAGCGGTTGATCCGTGCCGCTCACGACGACGCGGCCGGTGAGCGCGGCGACGGCGACGGCCTTCTCGACCTCCCGTGTTTCGAGATGAAACGCGTAGCGGTAGAAGAGCCGTGACGCCACGGGCCGATCGCCGCGCCGCGCCGGGCTGAACACGAACTGCTTGGCCGCGTCGACGGCCGCCTCGTCGAAGCCGTGACCGGCGGGCTCTTTCACCTTCGCGTCGGTGACCTTGCCGTCGGCGTCGAGCGTGAGCTCGAGCACGACGGAGCCTTCGAGCCCGGCCGCGCGTGCCGCCTCGGGATACGGCGCCTCGACGAACTTCACGAGCTCGGGCGGCGTCACCTCGGGGGCCTCGGGCGCAGGCCCGAGACCCGGCGACACCGGCGTCGGGTCGGGCTGGCCGAACGCGGCTTTCGCGACGAACGCGACGAACGCGACGCCGGCGAGCGCGGTTCTCAGCCAAAGTCCCGAGCGAACGACCACCGTGATCACTTCGTAGAGCGCGCCGAAGAGAGATGTCAACGTCCGAGCGTTGACGTAGGATCCGCTCGATGGCCGGGCATCACGCATGAAAGACGAAGACGCGCTCCGCTACCACGTGAAGGGCCGGCCCGGGAAGATCGAGGTCGTCTGGACGAAGCCGGTCGCGTCTCAGCTCGATCTCTCCCTCGCCTACACCCCCGGGGTCGCCGCGCCCTGCCGCGAAATAGCGGCCGATCCCTCCAAGGTCGCCCTCTACACCGCACGCCAGAACCTCGTCGCCGTCGTCACGAACGGTACGGCGGTGCTCGGCCTCGGCAACATCGGACCGCGCGCCGCGAAACCCGTGATGGAGGGCAAGGCCGTGCTCTTCAAGCGCTTCGCCGACATCGACGTCTTCGACATCGAGCTCGACGAGACGGACCCGATGAAGCTCGTCGAAATCATCCGCGCCCTCGAGCCGACGTTCGGGGGCATCAACCTCGAGGACATCCGGGCCCCCGACTGCTTCGTCGTCGAGCGGGCGCTGCGCGAGCGCATGTCGATCCCCGTGTTTCACGACGACCAGCACGGCACGGCGATCATCTCGGCCGCCGCGCTCCGCAACGCCGCCGAGCTCCAAGGCAAGAACCTCGCCGAGCTTCGCGTGTGCTGCGCGGGAGCCGGCGCAGCCGCGACGAGCTGCATGCAGATGTGGGTGCGGCTCGGGGTTCGGCGCGAAAACATCACGATGGTCGACGTGAACGGCATTCTCGTCGAGGGCAGGCCCGATCTCGACGAATTTCGCGCGGCGTTCGCCCGTCCGAAGAGCGATCCGCGCCGGACGCTCGCCGACGCCATCGCCGACGCCGACGTGTTCATCGGGCTCGCGGTCGGCGGCCTCGTCACGCCGGCGATGCTGAAAACGATGGCCAAGCGCCCCATCGTCCTCGCGCTCGCCAACCCGGACCCGGAGATCGGCTACGCCGAGGCGCTCGCGGCGCGCCCCGACGCCATCGTCGCGACCGGGCGCAGCGACTTTCCGAATCAGGTGAACAACGTCCTCGGCTTTCCCTTCGTGTTCCGCGGAGCCCTCGACGTGCACGCCCGCGGCGTGAGCGAGGAGATGAAGGTCGCCGCCGCGGAAGCCCTCGCCGAGCTCGCTCGCGAAGAGGTCACGGACGAGGTGCTCCGCGCGTACGGGCGGCACCGCATGCGCTTCGGGCGTGATTACGTGATTCCGAAACCGTTCGACAACCGCGTGCTCTATTGGGTCGCTCCCGCCGTCGCCCGCGCCGCGATGGAGTCGGGTATGGCGCGCCAGTCGGTCGACGTCGACGAGTACAAGGAGCGGCTCTACCGCACGATCTCGGCGACGCGACGCGTGCTCTGGAACATCACCGAATCGGCGAAATCCCACGCGAAGCGCATCGTGTTCCCCGAGGGCGACAGCGACGCGATCCTGCGCGCCGCCCACGCGACGCTCGACGCTCGCGTGGCGCACCCCGTGTTGCTCGGCAACCCCGAGCGCATCGCCGAGCACGCCGAGCAGCTCGGTATCGATCTCGACGGCGCGACGATCATCGACCCCCGCGAGAGCGAGCGCCTCGATCACTACGTCGACGCCTATTGGAAAAAGCGCCAGCGTCGCGGCATGACGCGCCTGCACGCCGCGAAGGAGCTCCGCCGCTCCCGCACGGCCTTCGGCATGATGATGGTCGCGGAGGGCGACGCCGACGGGCTCGTCGCCGGTGTCCGCCAGCCGTATCCGGCGACCATCCGTCCCGCGCTCCAGATCATCGGTATGCGCGACGGCGTGCGCCGCGCCGCCGGCATGTACATGGTCGTCACCAAGCAGGGCGCGCGTTTCCTCGCCGACACGACCATCAACATCGATCCGGACGCGGAAACGCTCGCTGAAATCGCGATGCTCGCCGCCGATGCGGTGTCCGAGCTCGGCCTCGAGCCGCGCGTGGCCATGCTCTCATTTTCGAACTTCGGGGACGCTCCGCACCCGCAGTCGAAGCGCGTCGCCGACGCGACGGCCATGGTGCAGCGCCTGCGTCCCGATCTGATGATCGACGGCGAAATGCAGGCGAATGTCGCGCTCGAGGAAGAGGCCCGCTCGCCCTACCCGTTCTCGAAGCTCAAGGGCAGCGCGAACGTGCTCATCTTCCCGAACCTCGACGCGGGCAACGCCGCGTACAAGCTCCTCGCCGTGACCGGCGGCGCCGACGTGATCGGGCCGATGGTGCTCGGCTTGCGCTGCCCGGTGAACGTGCTCCAGCAGGGCGCAAGCGTCGACTCGATCGTGCATATGACGGCGATCACCGCCTCGCAAGCGATCCGCGCCGAAACCGGCCGGAGCTGACGCGCCTAGAGACAGCGCGCGCCGGTCGTGCCCCCGGAGCACCCGCTCCCACACTGGGTCGCCGTCGCCGTTTCGCCTTCACAGCGGACGAGCCAGTATTCCTCGGAGAACCCTCCGCCGAGCACCAGACAGTAGTCGTCCTCCTCCGTGGGCTCGCAAAACAGCGCGGTGTCATCGACGGGCCCTGGGTAGACGTCGTCGCAGTCGACGTCGGTGACGAACTCCTCGTTGTCGCACTCACCGTAGGGGCAACCGTCGCCGTAGCATGAGGAAACGGCGCCGGCCGGCATCGTCCCGCGATTGACGACGGGTTCGTCGTAGCCGAGCGAGATCGTGTCGGGACCGCACGCGACGGCGAGCCCCGAGAGCACGAGGAGCGAGCGGGCGCTCATGGCGCGCAGCTGGCTCGCACCCTGTCCGCGGCGGGCGACTGCGGATAGCTCGCGAGGAAGCGCTGCCGTGCCGCGCGCCCTTCCTCGACGCGTCCCGACGCGCAGAGCGCGAGCACGCGCGCCGCCGCGCGCTCTTCCTTGAGCGAGCCCCGGGCGAACCGAGCTTCTTGCTCGACGAGCAGGCGCAACGCCTCGTCCGGACGGCCCTCGCGCAGTGCCCGTTGAACCTCACCGAACGCGCGAGTTTCGAGCTCGAGCGAGGGAGGCGCGCTCGGGGCCGGACGGCCCGGTTCCGGCCGCAGCGGCGCGGCGGACGGCGGGGGCTCGGCCTCGGGCTCGGGGAGCGACGCCGGCGGGCCGAGCCGCGGGCCGGGACGAGGAGCCGAGACGGCAGGGCTCACCGCGGCCGAGGGGGCCCGTGAGGGCGCCGCGTCCGGACCTCCAGCCACGACCGCGACGGTGACGATCGCGCCAACGGCCGCGCCCGCGCCGAGCCCCGCCGCGAACCAGCCGACGAGCGTCGCCTTACCGAACGTGGCGCCGCCGGCTGCGGCCGCTGCGCGCGCCGAGAGCGACACGGCAGTCCCCGCCGCCGCGGCCGTCGCGAGGCGAGCGGCGAGCCCGCGCCGAACGGCGCGTCGATCCTCGTCCGTGGGATCCTCGTCGCGCCGCGCCGCGCGGAAGAGCCGCTCGAGCTCCGCGTCGCGCTCGCTCATGGCTCGTGCACCCGTCTTCGCTGGAGCGCGCGCCGGAGCTCGCTGCGCGCCGCGCGAAGGCGCGAATAGACGGTGTTCACGTTGGCGTTCACCGCGGCCGCGATCTCGGGCACCGTCATGTCCTCGAGATCCGAAAGGACGAAAACGTCGCGCTTGTCCTCGTCGAGCTCGCCGAGCAGCTCGAGCACCAGGCGAAGCGACTCTCCCCGTTCCGCTTGTCCCTCCGGATCCGGGTTCGTCGTGTCCGCGACGTACTCAGGGTCGTCGACGTCGGGGAGCTCTTTTCGCCTGCGCGTACGGCGATTTTGGCGAGCGACGCGCGTGACGATCGAAAAGAGCCAGGAGCGCAGCGGCGCGCGGCCTTCGAAATCGCCGAGCCGCCGGTGCACCACCAGGAACACCTCTTGCGCCGCGTCACGGAGCTGGGACTCCGGCACACCCTGACGCCGGAGATTTCGCCAGACGAATGCGAAGTTCCCGGCGTAGACGGCATCGAAATCGAGACCCATTCAGCCGTGGCCGAGGTGAAGCCTATCCGTGATCACCGGAAGGAAAAACCCAGCTCGGCGCGCAGGGACACGAGCGCCGGGCGGTGGACGTTGCCGAGCTCGTCGAGCACGAATTCCGGCCGATTAAGCGCCAGCGCGGCGCCGACGCGCGCTTGTCCCTCGAAGCCCGCCGCGATGGGCAAGCGCCCGGCGCCGAACAGCCCCGGACCGAGCCAGAGCGCTTCTCCCGAGAGCTCTTCGGTGACACCGAAACCCGTCCCCGCAAGCCGTCCCACCTCGAAGGTGGCGCAGGCGTCGAGGCGCCGCGCGGCGAAAGGCGTGAAGCAGGCGGCCGCGTGACCGCCGAGGTAGTCGATTTCCCCACCCTTTTCGGGATTGTCCTCGAGCGAGCCCGCGCGCGGCAAAAGCGCCATGGGCCCGAGCTCCGCTGAAAAGCGACCGAACGCGATGCCGAGACCGAGCGAGGCGCCGAACGTCGCCTGCGGAAGCATCCCGACCTCGACCAGACCGAACGCCGCCGCGATGAAACGCGGCGCCCGGGTTCCGCCCGCCGGCTCGTCCGCTCGACTCGGCAGAGCTCGCGGCTCGTCGCGACGCGGCGGCGCAGGCGTCGCCGCTGCCGGCGGCGGAGCGGGGGCCCGCTCGGCCACGGAAGAATCCACCGGCGCGGTGACGTCGGGCTCGTCGAACGCCGCGAACGCCGCGTCGCTCGGACTCGCGTCGGGGTCGATCGCCAGGGCGAGCACCATGGCGACGGCCTCGCTCACCGCGCGGCACGACTCGCCGTCGAGTTTGCGCTCGCCGCGCGGCGTCTTGATCTCCGCCGCGTAGCGCTCCCCCTTCTTGCGGATGGTCAACTCCGCCTCGAGCGTCCGCGCTGGAGGCCGCGTGATGAGCATTTCGACGGCGCGGGTGACACTCGCTCCCGTCGGACAATCACTCGGTGCATGCCAGGCGAGACTGAGCGGATCCATCGCCCACCGGGCATCCTACCCCGGGCTTTGATTTTTCTCCCTTCCGCGCGTAAACCCGAGCCCGTTGGCACGCATCGAGCTCACGGGCCCCTTCCTCGCTCTAGCCCTAACCGCAGCCTGCGCCGGCTCTCGGGCAGCTCCCCCGGAGCAGGCGACACCTCCCGCGCCGGCGGCGACCGCCACGAGCGCAACGGCGCCCGCGAGCCCTCCGTTCGTGAACGCGGGCGGACTCTTCCTTCCCGAGCAGGTCCCGACCCAAGCGAAGACGCTCGAGCGGCTCGGGCTCGCGATCGATCCCGCACTCCTCGCCGATCCGCTGTCGCCAGTGCTCGGCGCCGTGGTGAACTTCGGCGGCTGCTCCGCGTCGTTCGTCTCGAACGAGGGACTCCTCGTGACGAACCACCACTGCTCGATCGGCGCGCTCCAATACAATTCCACGCCCGAGAAGAATCTCCTCCAAGACGGCTTCACGGCGGCGTCGCGCGGAGACGAGCGCTGGATAGGCCCGACGGGGCGTGTCTTCGTCACCCGCTCGCTCACCGACGTCTCGGCAAGCGTGCGCGAAGCGCTCGCGAGCGCGAAGGGCGACCTCGAACGCTACCGGGCGCTCGAGAAGTTCGACAAGGAGAGCGTCGCTCGCTGCGAGCAGGGCCGTCCTGGCACGCGCTGCGAGCTCAAGCGCTTCTACGGCGGACTTCGATTCTATCTCGTCGAAAAGCTCGAGCTCAGGGACGTGCGCCTCGTCTACGCACCGCCCGCAGGCATCGGAAACTACGGAGGGGAGGTCGACAACTGGCGCTGGCCGCGCCACACGGGCGATTTTGCGTTCTTCCGTGCGTACGTCGGCAAGGGCGGCGCGGCGGCCGAGTTCGCGAGCGACAACGTTCCCTACCGCTCGCCACACAAGCTCGAGCTCGCGACGCGACCGCTCCGCGAGGGCGATCTCGCGATCGTCGCGGGCTACCCCGGGCGAACGTCGATGCTCGAGGTCGCGCGCGAGGTGGAAAATACGGTCACCTGGCTCTACCCGCGCCGGCTCGCGATGTTCGACGAATACATCGCAGCCGTAGAAGCCATCACCAAGACGGATCCCGAAGCCGCGATCAAGGGTGTCGGCTGGCTGCGCCGGTTCAACAACTTCCGCACGAAGCACCAGGGCGAGCTCTTCGGATTCGAGCAGGGAAAGCTCCTCGAGCGGAAGCGCGCCGACGAGGCCGCGCTCCGCGCCTTCATCGACGCCACGCCCGAGCGACGCGATCGCTTCGGGTCGGCGTTTGCGGGCATCGATCGCGCCCTCGACGAGCGCATCGCGAAGCGCGAGCCCGACACCGCCCTCGAGACCGAGATTCTCTTGTCGCGCCTGCTCTGGGCCGCGAAGGAAATCGTGCGGACGGCGGAAGAGCGCAAGAAACCCGACGCGCTCCGCGATCCCGACTACCAAGATCGCAGGTTGCCCGATCTGCGTGACGAGCTCGTCGCGCTCGACAAGCGTTATCACCCGAAGCTCGACCGCGCACTGCTCACGCTTGCGCTCGAACGCGTCCTCCGCACGGCACCCGGCGATCGCTCGCCGGCGCTCGAGCTCATCGCCGGCAAAGCTCCCACGCGCGAAAGCATCGCGCGCGCCGTCGACAAGCTCTACGCGGGCACGAAGCTCGCCGATTCGAAGGCGCGCCTCGCGCTCTTCGACAAATCGACCCCCGCGAGCCTCGCGACGAGCCCGGACGCGATGATCCGCCTCGCCGTCGCGCTCCGCCCACTCTTGCGCGAGGTCGAGGAGCGCGGCGATCGCTACGCGGGCGCCCTGCTCGTCCACGCGCCGCTCGCCATGAGCGCGCTCCTCGAGCAGAAGGGCGACGTACCGCCCGACGCCAACGGAACCCTGCGCATTTCCTACGGCGTCGTGAAGCGCCCCGTCGACGGCAAGGGGCGGGCCTTCACGCTCCTCGGCGAGATCGTCCAGAAGCACACGGGGAAAGAACCCTTCGACGCGCCGCCGGCGCTCCTCGAAGCCGCGAAGGCGAAGCGTTACGGCCGAGCGTTCGTACCCGAGCTCGGCGACGTACCGGTCGACTTCTTGACGGACCTCCAGATCACGAACGGCAATTCCGGCTCGGCGACGCTCGACGCCGACGGCAAGCTCACGGGCCTCGCCTTCGACGGCACCTTCGAATCGGTCGCCTCCGATTGGATCTACCTGCCGACGACTCGCAGCATCCACGTGGACGTGCGCTACCTGGTCTGGGTGCTCTCCGAGGTATCGAAGGCGAACGCGCTGCTCGCCGAGCTCGGAGTCCCCGCCGCGCGCTCAGCCGCTCGCTGACCCGTTTTCCGGTGCGCGAAGGACGACCGGAGCTCGCACGAGCGCGACGACGGCCGCAACGGACGCGAGCGCGAGCATCGCGGCGGGCACCACGCGGAACAAGCGCAAGACGGTGAGCTCGCCGGGCGAAAGGCCGCCCTGGCGCAACCAGACGTACGGCGTCGGTACGAACAAGAGCAGCAGTCCAAGCGCCAAGAGAGAGGCGGCGCGAGGGCGTCCCTCCGTGACGATGGGCAGGGCGAGCAGCGCGGCGGCGGCGACGAGGAGCTGCGTGTATTGGTACTCCCACGCGATCGCGTAGCCGAGGAAATGCGACGCGAGCGCGGCGAGCACGACCCACGCGAGCACCTGGAGTCGGACTTTGGAAGACGACACCCAAAAGAGAGGAACGGTCAGGACCAGGGGTAAAATTGCGAGGAGACGAAAGACGCCGGCAGGGACCGAGTCAGGCAGCAAGACCGGCAGCGAGAAGAGCTGCGCGTGATTCCAGCGATACCCCGACTGCACGAGCATGTGCAGCCAGTGCATCGCATTGTCGAGCATTTCGGGCACGAGCACGAAGCGGTGCTCGTAGACGTTGAATTCGCGCGCCGCGAAGCCCGGCTGTGCGATCGCCCGAAGCAGCCGCTCGAGCCCCACGGACTCCGGGTTCAAGCTCGGCACGAGGAGGAACGCCGCGGAAACGACGCCGTAGACGCCGAGCGCCGAGAGCGCGGGGCGACGAGTGGCTCGGACGAGCAACAGCCCCGGCACGACGAGCAGCAAGACGGGTTTCGAGAGAAACGACAGGACGAGCCCCATGCCGATTTTCCAGCGTGGGGAGACCGCGAAGGCGGGCGGCGCGGCCTCGGCAAGCTCGTGAAGACCGACGAGCAGGAGGGCCGTCGCGAAGAGCACGATCGCGTGAACGTTTCCGACGAAGAGCAGCCAGTACGTGAGCGGGGACACGAGCAGAGCGGCAAAAACCAGCACGCGGCGCCACGGCGTGCGCGCGTGGTGCGCGATGAGCGCCGCCGACGCCGCGAGCAGTCCGAGCGTCACCAGCACCCATACGGCGTACGCAAGCCACGGGCGCAGGAACCAGAGAAAGCCGCCGACCCAAACGGCGACGGCCGGATGGAGGACGAACCACGTTGCGTGCGGCCCGTACGCGGGCGCTCCCCACGTGTCGAACGCGCTCCGACCCGCGAGAAGATTCGCGTACGCTTTGGGAACGCAGAAGAAATCGATCCCCTGCCCTCCGCGCTCGCCGCTCGCCAAAAATAGGGGCTCGTTGGCGGCGAGCAGCAGCGCCACCGCGTAGAGTCCCAGCTGAACACACAAGAGCGCCCACCCCAGGGAAGGCGGCGGGCTCCTGAGCCACGGGCTTCTCCAGAACGTCGAGCTCACGGCGCCTTCCCCTCGTCGATGCTCTGGACCCAGGCGAGGTTGTTGCGAGCGAGCGCGCTCCCAGGCTCGATTTGGATTGCCCGACGACAGGCTTCGACCGCGTCGTGCTTGCGCTTCAAGAGCCCATACGCGACGCAGTAGTTGTTGTGCACGGCGAAGGCGTCGGGCCGAAGACGCGCCGCGCGCGCGAGGGGAACGAGGCTTTCTCGCGGCTTGCTCGCCCGGAGGGCGCTTTGTGCCCGGCCAATCTCGCGCTCGTAGTCGTCTTGCCCGGGCTCGGAACGACCGCCTGCGGCGATGAGGTAAACGAAAGGCGCGAAGAGGAGAAGGGCCGCTACCGCAACGAGCGGTGCCGGCGGCGCGTCGACCGTTCGCTTCCCTTCCGATGCCCCGCTCACGTCATGCCCCTCCGTCGCCGGCGTCTCCGTCTCGCTCACGCCCGTTCCTGCAATTTTTGCACGGAAAACGCGAGATTTTGCTGAACGCGCTGCCGGTGACCCTCCGGCAGCCTTCCTTCGGAGAGCAGGCGGCGATTGAGCTCCGCGGACTCCTCGAACTTGTTCCGGTAGTAGGTGGCGATGGCGAGCTCGTCGAAGATGCGCCAGTCGTAAACGGACGTATCGACGAAGAGGATATCTTTCGGCTTCGGGATATCGACCGCCGCCCGCGCGAAGAGCTCGGCGAGCGCCCATTCGTTCGTTCCTCGATAGTGCTGAGCGAGCTCGACGAGCGCTTCGGCGCGCGTCGGGCGGTACTGGTACGCGTTCAGGAACGCGGAGACGATCGAAGCGGAGTCGCGTCTGGCTCGAGCTCGGAGAACCCCGACCTGAAGCAGCGAATAGTAGACCTCTTCTTCCCAGCCGCCCATCGTCGCGCGTCGCGCGTACGCCTCGATGGCTTTGTCGACTTGATCCGAGTCGCGGTAGCTTTGCCCGAGATAGAAAACGTAGCGCGCGTTCCCGGGCTCGTCGCGGAGCGCGTCTTCGAGGATGCGCGCGTCGTTCGCGTACTTCTTCTTCGGATCGACGTTGCGCGCGCTGTCGAAGTACCCCCAGACGACGGGACCCGGCAGCGACGTACGCTTGTGGGGCACGTCGCACGCGATGTGCTCGTGGAGCACGCCCTCGTAGCGCCACGGGAGCGAGGCCTGGATGAGCGTGCCGAGCTCCCAGGTGGTTTCGCCTGACGAGCGGTGGCGGTGGAGAATCAGGTATTGCTCGTCCTCGAGCGCAGG
>DASUTR010000230.1:0-2069 GCA_036374535.1 Polyangiaceae bacterium | reverse complement strand
AACGTCGCGCACCATCGAAACGGCCGCCTGGTAGCGCTCCGTCCGGTCGCCTTCGACGAGCAGCGGCAGCGAGCCGCGGAGAACCTTGCGACCCATCGACTCGCGAGCTCGAACGCGCTCGCCAGCGTCGCGGGATTCGGCAGTCGAGAGCCGGCCGCGCTCGCCGAGGGCTTTCAGCCGCTCGAGACCCGTCTTTCGGGCGGCGTGGCCGAGGGCGGCGACTTCCTTCCCGCCGGCGAGCTTCGAGGCCGAACGCGCCATCCGCGTCTCGGTCCCGGCGACCCAGTCGGCGAGCTTTCCGATCGCGGCAGACCCGCGCTCCCTCACGAACTTGTGGGCCACCGATGCCGCGAGACCCGTCGCAATCGCCGGCAGCGCGCCGCCGCCCGTGACGAGGGTTGCGATCGCCGAGGTGAGGCCGGTCCCGTAGTCGCTCGGGCTCACGAAGCGGTTCTTTGCCTTGCGCTGAACCTCGGTCTCGAGGCCTTTCTTGAGCGTCAGGAAGTCGGCCGCGTCCTCGTTCGCTTCGCGCCAAATGCGAGCCGCTTCCCCGCCCGCGGCGTCGGCTGCCTCGTCGAGCGTCTTCGCGACGGAGCCGTAAAGCTTCTGCATCTCCCCCGTCGCCATCGACTGGGAGGCCTTGTGCCATTGCGTCGCCTCGCCCAAGCCCGTCTTGAACTTCCGAAGCTCAGTGAACGTCGGCTCACCCTGCTCCGCAGCCTTTCGCAGGCGAGACACCTGAGCCTCGACGCGATTCGCCACCTTCGCGTGATCGGAGGTGCCGACCTCGCGGAGCCGCTTCACCTGCTCATCGACCTGCGCGAAGAGCTTCTGGGCGCTCGGCTTGATTCCGGCGTTGTCCAGGTCCGTCGCGACGTTCGTGAGCCGCGTCGTCGCGTCGTCGGCCGCGAGCTCGATGCCGCGGAGCATGTCGTCGTCGGTGCCCCCGACGATGTTCCGCGCGCGGAGCTTCTCGGCGACCCGCTCGAGGCGCGCCATGTCCTCGCCGTTGTTCGTGAGCTTGCGAAAGGTTTGGATGTCGTTCCCGACGACGGCTTTGACCGTGCGCCGGTCGGCGAACTCCTGGACGGCCTGCCGAAAGGTCTTACCTTCGCCCACCATCCGATCGAGAACGGCCCGCCCGGCCTTGCCGATCGCCGCCCCACCGGCTCCGACCGCAGCGCCCCCGAGCCCACCGTGGACGATGCCGTGTTCCAGGCCTGCTAGGGCCCGTTCTGCGGTCCATTCGGTGCCCTCGAGGGCTGCGTCCGCCAGCGAGCTTCCGAGCCCGTATAGAGCGCCCTCGGCGGCCCCCGCGGCCCCGAGCTTGATGGCCTCGGAGGCCATCTTGGAGGCGACTCCGGCACCCTGAGCGCCGAGCCCGAAGCGCTTCACGAAGGCACCGGCGCCGTGCTCGACGGCGTGCCCGAGCTTGCCCGCGAGACCCGCGGGGGTCGCGCGCGCCACGGCCCCGACGCCGCCAGCGCCGCCGGAGACGAGCGCCGGAGCGATGGCGCCCGCTACCTCGCCGGCAACGGAGGTTTTCGGGTTCACCGCGGCGCGTTCGAGCGCGGCCTGTCGGTACTCCTCGCCGCCGAGCTCGGCGAGCGCCGCAGTCCCGAGTCCGAACGTAGCGCCCCGAACCGCGCCTTCGGCGGCCGTGAGCGCCTGTTGTCCGAGCGTCCCGCGCTCCTTCTCGATGGCGCGCGCTTCGTACTCGTCGCGGGTCTGCGGAGCGAAGCCGGCTGCGAGAGCCGTCGCCACCTCTTGCTCGTCGACGGTGACGGGCGTACCCGTCTCGTCGAACATGTGCGCTTTGCCGTCTTTGACGATGACTTCGGCCATTAGTCGGCCCTCGCGCTCTGCGGGCGTGCCGCGGAAATGGGTGTCGTCGCGTCAGGGTCGGCGTGCAGCGAGTCGCGAACGATGGCGTTCGTTTTGCCTTGCTGCCGCGTCGCCGCCGCATCGATTCGGGCGACGGCGCCCGGGTTGAACAGGTCGTTCGGGTTGCTCGTGAGGGCCGTCACGACCTCTTGCGTGCCCTTGTCGAGCGCGCCGGCCTGGTCGGC
>DASUTR010000229.1:0-13331 GCA_036374535.1 Polyangiaceae bacterium | reverse complement strand
GCTCGACGAACCCACCACGGGGCTTCACGTCGCCGACGTGAGTCGCTTGGTGGACGTGCTCGGTCGCCTCGTCACACGCGGCGACACGCTCGTCGTCATCGAGCATCACCCGCAAGTCATGGCGAGCGCGGATTGGCTCGTGGAGCTCGGGCCCGAGGGCGGGGAAGCAGGCGGGCGGATCGTCGCCGAAGGGGCGCCACGCGAGGTCGCGAGGAAGAAGACGGCTACGGCGGCGGTTTTGAGGGAATTTTTCCGGTAACGGGATCGGAGCCTGAGCCTGGGGGCTGAGCCTGGGCCTGAGCCTGGGCCTGGGCCTGAGCCTGAGCCTGAGCCTGGGCCTGGGCCTGGGCCTGGGCCTGAGCCTGAGCCTGGGCCTGGGCCTGAGCCTGAGCCTGAGGCCTGAGCCTGAGCCTGAGGCCTGAGGCCTGAGCCTGAGCGTGTCCCCGATTGTTGGTTGATGGAACTGGTCGGTCGCGCGGGTCTTGGCGGAGCCGAGTGCGCATGCGGGAGGGCGCACCTTCCGCGCCGCCGCCGCGAAGGAACGCGAACGACGGTGGGGCGGCGTCACGGAAGGTGCGCCTGGGGTGAAGCATGCGCACCCGCCTCCACCAAAACCCTCTCGAACACGCCCTTCTCATCGCCTCACAGCTGCGGCCGCTCGTCGAAAGCATCGCGCGAAAGGATCGCGAGCTTGCCTCACAACTTCGGCGCGCCGCCAGCAGCGTGGCTCTCAACATTGCCGAGGGGTTCGGCACGGCAGCGGGGAACGCTCGCCTTCGGTTCGAAACGGCGCGCGGGTCGCTGTACGAAGCCGAGGCTGCGCTCCGGTTGGCCGTCGCCTGGGGTCACGTGCCGGCGGATGGTGCTCGTGACGCTTTGGAAAGCATGCACGTGCTCGGCGGGCGCGTGTATGGGCTCGCGCGGCGCTGAGACGGATCGCCACGCGGTGGAGGCAGCGCGAGCGGTCGCGACGCGGCTAGCCGGGCGCGCGACGACGCCTCTTCCGGGACGGACTCCAAAATTATCGTTCGCGATAATTTTGGATTTCGGCGCGAAGCCCCCCCTCGCGGCTCCGAGAGCGCGGAGCGAGAGCGGGCGGCGGCTACGTCGAGGGCGTGGTGAGGACCTTCGTCAAGAACACGCGCGGCGAGACGACGAAACCGGACGCCTTGTAGAGCTCGAACGCGCGCTCGTTCTCGGGACGAACGACCAGATGGAGCGCGTTCGCGCCGTGGCTTTTCGCGAGCGATTCGGCGGCTGCGAGCGCGGCTCGACCGAGGCCGCGACCGCGCGCTCGTTCTACGAGGAAGAGCTCGGTGAGGAAGGCGTCGCGGCCGTTCCATTCGAGATCGTAGTTCCACGTGACGACGAAGTAGCCGACGGGCGTCGCGCCGTCTTCGACGACCCCGACGAGTCCGAGGGAGACATCCGAGAGCAACGTCGCGAGCGGCTGCCGGCCCGCGCTCTTCGTCCACCGAATGCTCTCGAACGCGTTGAACGCGACCATCATCTCGAGGATCGGGTCGAGATCGTCGATGGTCGCCTGGCGAATGCGATGGGTCTCCACGCGCGGTCTCCGCACGCCACTATGACGCGCGTTCGGGGCCGGTTACACGCGGTCGCCACGATTTTCGTGTACGCCCCGAAACCGGGGTAGAACACTGCCGTGGCTGCCAAAAAAGCGAAGGCCCCCAAGGCCGCGGGCACGAAGAAGCGAAAAGGGGTGAAGCTCGAACCGACGGGGCTGTCCGCGGCGGAGCTCGCCGAGCCGGAAAGCTCCGAAAGGCTCGACGAGCTCGCGGCCCGCGTCGCCGAGGACGGCGGGGCGGTGCTCGCGCGCTACCGCGAACCGCTCGGCGGACACGGCCTCTTGCTCGTGTCGCTACCGCTCGAGAAGGTCGCGCCGACGCCGTTCCAGCGCGACGTCTCCGACGCGCACGTGCGAAAACTCACGCGCGCGATGGACAAGACCAAGCGCTTTCTCGATCCCATCATCGCCATCGCGAAGGACGGCACGTACTGGACGCCGAACGGCAACCATCGGCTGACGGCGCTGCGCGAGCTCGGCGCGAAAGCCATCGTCGCGTTGCTCGTGCCCGAGCCGGAGGTCGCGTACCACATCCTGGCGCTCAACATCGAGAAGGCGCACGCGCTTCGCGAACGCGCGCTCGAGGTCGTGCGCATGTACCGCGAGCTCGTGAAGCTCTCGAGCGACAAGGAAAGCACCTATGAGCTCGAGTTCGAGGAGCCTGCCCTCGTGACGCTCGGCTTCGCGTACGAGCAGCGAGGAAGGCTCGCGGGCGGCGCGTACCATCCGGCGCTGCGCAAGGTCGACGGCTGGGTCGCGGAGTCGCTGGCCGACGCCGTGGAAGAGCGCGAGCGGAGGGCGAAGGCCGTGCTCGAGCTCGACGACGCCGTGAACGAAGCCGTTGCGAAGCTGAAGGAAAAGGGTCTCACGAGCCCCTACCTCAAGACTTTCGTGGTTTCTCGGATAAATCCGCTGCGCTTCATCAAGGGTGATCCGCCGAGCTTCGACGAGCTCATGGCCACGATGACCAAGCGCGCCCGCGGCATGAAAGTAGACAAGATCAAGAACGAGGATCTCGCGCGCTCGGGCGGAGCGCCGGACGACGAGTGACGCACCGTCACTCCGACAGATAGCGCACCACGAGATCGGTGAGCTCGTCGACGAGCGCTGCTTCGCTCACGCCGGGCGGCTCTTCGATGAGGTACGCGAGCATGGCTGCGCGCACGGACTGGTAGACGACGAACGCGGCGGCGTCGAGATCGCTGCGGCGGATGCGCGGCTTCGCATGGGCGAGAAATGTCTTGATGGCCCCGACGATGCGCGCGTCGAAGGCTTGAACGCGCTCGGCGGGCGTCACGCGCAGGCCGTCGACGGCGAGCACGCGGTGGAGCGCCGGTGCGGCACGATACAGTCGAAAGAGCCCCTCGACGACGGCGCGGGCGATGGCGCGGTCGCTCGCGCCGTCGGGATTCGCCAGCGTGCGTTGCATGAGCGACGCGGCGCGCTCGAACTCACGATCCTGGAGCGCGTCGAGGATCGCATCGCGGTTGCCGAAGTACTGGTACAGCGTCCCCACGCTCACGCCCGCGACCTCGGCGATGCGCGACGTGGTCGCAGCGTCCGCCCCCTCACCTTCGAAAATCCGAACGGTGGCGTCGAGAATGACCTCCACCGTGGCGCGTGAACGCGCCTGATGCGGCTGATTTCTGCGTAGTTTCTCCGCGGCGCGCCGAGCCATCGAAAATCCGAAAAGAACGCGAATGGTGCGAGTGCGATCGCGAGCGCATGCTGGGTCACGTTCGAGCGCCGCGCGAGCGAGCGCAACCTAACACGGAAAGCCAAGCACCATGCAGCTTCGATTCGCCGAAGATCGACGCACGATCTTCTGGGCCTTCGTCTTGTTTCCGCTCGCTCCGGCGCTCGCGTACGCGCGTCCGGCGCTCCTGCCATGGCTCCTACCGTTGCTCTTTTACACGTCGTATTGCGCGGGCGTGCTCACCCACAACCACGTTCATTGTCCGGTGTTCGTCGCGCGGCGCTCGAACGTCGCGTACGGCGCGTGGCTGTCGCTCTTCTACGGCTTCCCGATCTTCTCGTGGATTCCGACGCACAACCAGAATCATCACCGCTACCTCGACGGTGACGGCGACGCGACGCAAACCACGCGACTGGCGCCGAACGACACGCTACTCGGCTTACTCGTCTATCCCCTCGCGTCGGCGCGCGCGCAGCTCGCCGGCATCGCGGGCTACGTTCGTGACGCCCGCCACCGCCCGCGGAGGCTCGCGCGGATTCTCGCGGAATCGGCCGCGCTCTTCATCGGCCACGCGGTGTGGCTCGGGCTTGCGGTCGCGCTTCACGGAGCGGTCCGGGGCACGCTCGTTTACGGCGTCGCGGTGGCGCTTCCAGCGGCGCTTGCCACGTATTTCATGATGTTCACGAACTACCTCCAGCATCGAGGCTGCGACCCGGCGTCGCCGGACGACCACTCGCGGAACTTCACGAGCCCCTTCTTCAACTGGTTCGTCTTCGACAACGGTCTCCACACGGTCCACCACGAGCACCCGGGCGTGCACTGGAGCCGCTACCGAACCCTCCACGACGCGCGAGCGTCGCGCATCGATCCCGTGCTCAATCAACGCTCGCTGTTCGAATACGTGGCGAAGGTCTACGTCATCGCGCCCGTCGCGCGCGCATTCGGAGTTCTCGGTGGCTCCCGCGTAACGAAAACTCGCGCGGCGACCGAGAATTCGTCGCATCTTGCGACATGACGCGCCGCTGCACACCGTCACAATAGCGTCAGGGATGCTGACCGATCGCTGACAACCGCGCGCGCCGAGCACGCGTGACTGCGGGTCGGCAGGCACCGCACTTCGCTTCGTTTTCTCGGCGTGCGTGCACGCTCGAGCGCGTTCGCGTCGCGGTCAGCAAACCATCCGTCGCGAGGCGGCACATCGCAAAACTCCCCGGCCGTCGCATTTTTGGGTTGACCCACTTATCGTTGTAGCTAGGCTGTCCGAACTCATCGGGGTCGTCGACCGGCGACGAACCCCTAGAAGTTTCCGGTTCGACAACGGCGCATCGCGTTGCTGGTTTTACCAGTCGGCGACGATGTGAAGGTCCGTCCACGCGCTTCGTCGCGTGCCGGACGACGGCGAGTGTGTGGACACGGGCGTGTACGTCCGTGTGCGCACACCTGCGCCCTTTCCCAGGAGCGTGCGATGAGAACAACGAAAAACACCGTGGTTTTTGCGCTAACGGCCGCCCTCGCTGGCTCGACGCTCGGGTGCTCGGGGGCAGGCGCAGAGGAGGTTCGCGCGGAGACTGCGACGGCCGCGCTCGTGGACCGCCCGGCGGCGCGACTCCTGCTCACGCCTGCGATGCTCGCGCGTCTGAAAGCGCGGGCGGCAAGCGGTGACGCGGCGTGGACCGAGCTCAAGCGGCGCTGCGACGACTACACGACCGGTACGTTCCATCCACCGAACGGCACCGCCTACGCGACGTATCCGAACGTCGGACAGGGCTATCAAGGCGAGGAGTATCCACCCGTCGTTCGCGCGCTCGGGCTCTGCTACCGCACGACGAGCGATGCAGGGGAGCAGTCACGCTACGGGGCGGCGGGGGCGCGCCTGCTCGACGCGATGAGCACGCCCGTCGGCTCCGGCGGCCAGAGTCCATCGACCGACTCGGGCTACGGCATCCGCAACTACGTGGTCGGGATGGCGCTCGGCTTCGACTGGCTCTATCCGGCGCTGTCGTCGGCGACGAAGACGCGCGTCGTGAGCTCGATGAACACCTGGATCGACTGGTACGACCAGAGCGGGTTCATCAAGGACGACCCCATCGGCAACTATTTCGCGGGCTACTTCCTCGCGAAGACCGCGGCCTCGCTCGCCACGGAAGGCGAGAACGCGAAGGCCGCGACGTACTGGGACGACGTCGTGTCGCGCATGTGGGGCACGCTCGTGAAGCCGCAATTCACGCAGCACATGGCGGGAGGCGGCTGGCCCGAGGGCTGGGGTTACGGCCGAAAAGCAGTCCTCAGCATGGCCGAGGTGTTGTGGTCCGTGAAGACCGCGAAGAACCTCGATTGGTGGCAAGAGGTGCCGCTCGCGCGCGACCAGACGCGCTACGTCGCGCATTTCGCTTGGCCTTCGCTCCAGCACATGGACGACCAAGGGACGATCCGCGCGGGCGCCAATCTTCGCCCTTCGGCCGAGCTCATGAACGGGCTCGCCTCGCTGCTCGAGGCGACGGGTGACGCTTCCGCTGCCACCGCGCGCGGGGTGTCCGCCGACATCGCCGCAGCGGCGGGCGACGACAGCGCGCCGTGGTCCAAGTTCTTGTACGGCGAGCCCGCGGCGGCGAAAGCCGCCTCGAGCACGAACGGATTGTCACATTTCGCGCGGGGACCGGGGCACGTCGCCGTGCGCTCCTCGTGGGCGCGTGACGCGGCGTGGGGCGCGCTCGCGGGCGGCGCGTACATCAACGCGGATTACTCCGGAGAGCAGCTCTTCAACGCGGGCGGCGTCAGCGTCGTCGTCGGCGATCAACCGCTGCTCATCAACCCGACCGGATTCCTCCCGCAGAACGGCGGCACCGCCGGGGAAGATCTGGTGTACGAAGACAGCTACGGCACGCGCCAGCGACGCCTCTACAACACGTTCTTCGTCAACGACGCATCGAACCCCTTCAATCCGGGACAAAACAGCTTCGACCCGAGCAAGTCGAGCGCCCACATCGAGCGCTTCGAAGATCGCGGCACGTTCGTGCACGCCCGCGCCGTCGGCCTCGAAGACCAATACGGGTCGAGCAGCGCCCACCCGGTCTCGCAGTTCACGCGTGATCTCGTGTTCGTGCGGCCGGGCACGTTCGTGCTCTTCGACCGCACGACGGTCGCGAGCGCGGGCGCGGACCAGTGGCTGAGCTTCCATACGCCCGTCGCGCCGCGCTCGGTCGCGGCCGCCGACGCAACGCAGCGACATTTCGACGTCGCCGCCGGCAGCACGCTCGTCGGCAGCATTCGCACGCTCTTGCCGAAGAACGCGAGCACGAGCACGGTGAGCCTGCCCGCTTCCGCGGCGCGCCTCGAAGTGCACGCTCCCGTGCGCGCGGCGAGCCAGGACTGGCTCACGCTCGTGACGGCGAGCTCGACGCCGGGGAACGCGGTGCGACTGTCCCCGGAAGACGGCAACGTCACGTCGGGCGACGTGCTCGGCGTCGAGCTCGGCGCCCCTCATCATCACGTCGTGCTCTTCGCGCGCGATCACGCGGCGATCGCCGCCGTGACGAACGTCGCCTACACCGTCGGCAAGACGGCCGGCGAGCACGTGCTCGTCGACGTTGCGCCCTCGAGCACGGGTTACGGGGTGACGGCGACGGCTTCGGGCGACGACTGGCACGTCGTCGTGAGCCCGGGCGGCCCCCTCGAGGTGTCGGCAAACAAGACGCTTTCGTTCACGCTGAGCGCGACGGGCGGCGTCTCGGCCGGAACCGGCACGGCTCCGGATCCCACGACCCCCGACTCGGATCCGAAGACCCCGGACGCCGAGGATCCCACGACGCCCGACCCCCCGACGACGGATCCGACGGACCCCTCGACGCCGCCGGACGCGCGCACCGTGACGTTCACGAGCGGCGTCGACGGCTACGCGGGCACGGTGGATGCGAGCATCGCGAGCCTCGACTACTCGAGCTCGAAGAATCCCGAAGGGACCGTCTACAAAGTCGACGGCATGCTCTACACCTACACGCTCGCGTACGCCGCGAAAGCGCTGCTTCGCTTCGACGTGTCGAGCATCCCCGCGAACGCGGTGATTCGTTCGGCGAGCCTGTCCGTAACCGCCGAGAGCTGGGTGAACTCGCAATCCTTGATCGGAAACTTCCTCGCGACGCCCTGGGACCTCACGGGCGCGAGCTTCGGCTGGACCAGCGGCGGCGCCGGATCGGCGTGGAGCGTTCCGGGCATCGGCTCGGGCGACGTCGCGGGCCCGCGCTTCCTACTCACCGGCATCGACGCGAGCGGCTACCAGCGCAAGACGGCCGAGCTCGATCCGGCGAGCGTAGAGCGCTGGGTGCGAGAGCCGTCCACGAATCACGGCGTGCTCCTCACGAACCCGAACTCGAACAGGGTGCTCCGGCTCTTCTCGAGCGAAGCAAAGAACGCGGCCCAAAGGCCGACGCTGTCGGTCACCTACACGGAGTGAACTCATACGGCGGGCCAGGCTGCTCCCCGATGCCTCGGAGTAGACTCGGCCCGCCGTGACTCCTCCGCCCGTTCCCCCGCGCATCCGAACCGACGCGTCGAACCCGTTCGCGCACCACACCATGAGCGTACGGGTACCCGCCATCGTCGCGGGCGTCGTCGACAAGAACCCCGACTATGCTCCAGCGATCCGCGACGCGCTCCTCGCGCTTCGTGACGGGCTCGCGATCGGCGATCCCCTACCGCCGCTCGCATCGTCCGCTTCGGGAGCCGAGGCCTGGCGCGCTGCGCTCGCCGAGCGAACGGGTCACGGCTGGCTTTCGACGGATTGGCTCTTCGCCGAGACGTATGCGTACCGGAAGCTCGTGGAGCACGCTCGCTTCTTCGAGACCGGGCGCGACCCATTCCTCCCCACGAAGCGCGAGGAATACGCGAGCGCGGCGCACGGCGAAGCTCTCGAGCGGGCGCTCGAGCTCGAGGGACCGCTCGAAGAGCGGCTTCATGCGCTCCTCGGCCTCGTCCTCTTCGGCAATCGCATCGATCTCTCGTTCGCCGCCTCGCTGTCGCGCGGGATGACCACCGAAACCGAGGATTTCCTGACGGACGAACGCGACGCAGCCGTCCTCGCCTGCGTGCGGGGCACGGGCCCGCTCCACGTCATCGCCGACAACGCGGGAACCGAGCTCACGCTGGACCTCGCGCTCGCCGATTTCGCGCTCGAGCACCTCGGTGTTGCGGTCGTCCTTCACGTGAAGGTGCACCCGACCTTCGTGAGCGACGCGACGACGGAAGACGTGCTCTCCTTCTTGGGTTTGGGAGGCGACCTCCGTTTCGAGCCCCGTTCCGCGCCCGCGGTCGCTTTCGTGAGTCGATTGCGCGACGCCGTTCGTTCGGGACGCCTCGAGCTCGCGGCGCACCCGTTCTGGAACGGTCCCGCGTCGCTCTCGGAGCTTCCCGAGGAGCTCGCGCGACGTTTCGCGCTCGCCCGGCTCACCGTGCTCAAAGGCGACGCGAACTATCGCCGCGCCGTGAACGACGCCATCTGGCCGCCTGAAACGCCGTTCCACGACGTGGTCGCGTATTTCCCGGCACCCCTTCTCGCGCTCCGTACGCTGAAGAGCGACCCCATCGTCGGGCTTCCCCCGGGTCGAGCGCGCGAGCTCGACGAGCGCGACCCCACGTGGCGCGTGAACGGCAAGCGCGGCGTCGCGTCACTTGGCGGGCGCGCGCCCGCTCGTTGACGAGCCCGCGCGCCGTACGCGCAACGCCTCGCTTTCTTCTAGGAGCCACGCGCGGAAGGCCGCCACGACGGGACGCCGCAGGCTCTCGCGCGGCGCGGTGAGATAGTACGCGAGCCCCGTCGGAAGCCGAGCCGCTTTCGGAAATGGCAGAACCAAGCGGCCTGCGTCGAGCTCGTCGGCCGCGAGCGAGTAGCGTGCGAGCCCGACCCCCTGCCCCCGGAGCGCCGCTTCGATCAGCATGCTCGAATCCGTGAGCTCGGTGCGGCGCATCTTCGGCAGGGTCGAAACGCCGTTCACGGCGAGCCAGCGGGCCCAGGCGTCCGGAGCGTCGTCTTCGAGCAGGACGTGCGCGGCAAGATCCGCGGGTGTTTTCAGCGGCCTTTTCGCGAGGAGCGCTGGCGCGCACACGACGACCCAGGCGTCGTCCGCGAGCTTCTCGCTCACGAGCCCGGGGTAACGCCCGAACCCGTAGCGGATCCCGAGGTCGATCCCCTCCGCCGCGAGATCGACGAGCCGCTCGCTCGCCGAAATCCGCACTTCCGTGTCGGCGTGACGGTCGAGAAATCGCCCGAGCCGCGGCACGAGCCAGCGCGAGCCGAACGACGGCACGACGCTCAGCGTCACCTCACCGCGGCGCGAGCGAGGCGTTTGGCGGAGCCGGCGGTTCGTCGCGTGCAGGCGGGAGAAAATTTCGCCGAGCTCGAGCGCCCAGGCGCGTCCCTCCTCGGTGAGCTCGACCTGTCGCTTCGTGCGGCGAAAGAGCTGCGTGGAAAGCTCGCTCTCGAGGGCCTTGATCCGGTGACTTACCGCCGTTTGGCTGACGGAAAGCTCGCGCGCCGCTTCGGTGAAGCTCAGGTGGCGCGCCGCGGCTTCGAACACGTACAGACCGTGAAGGGAAGGCAACGAAAGAGCACGCGGCAGAGCGCTCGGATAGTTCATGACTTTTTCTCATGTATCATGGGAAGCTTTCGTTTGCGCCGAATTCGGGAGCCGCGTATTCCCTGGGCATGAAGCTCTACCGGTTTCGCTACAGCCCTTACGCTCGTAAGGTTCAAATGCTGCTCGACCTCATGGGTCGCGCCCACGAGCTCGTCGAGGTGCCCTACGGCGATCGCACCGAGCTCGCGACCGTCACGGGCGGTTACGTCTACGTTCCGGTCCTCGTCACCGACGAGGGTAAAGTCCTCGTCGAGTCGCGCGACATCTGCGAAGCGCTGCTCGCCGCAGACGCCTCGAAGCGCTTGCTGCCCTCGCCGCTCGATGGCCCCATCTGGGCGTACGCCGATTTTTGCGACGGGCCGCTCGAAGACGTGCTGTTCCGCATCGCGTCGCCTGCGGTGCGCGACGCGTGGCCGAGCGCCAGCGACCGGGCGCTCTACGTGCTCATCAAGGAGCGCAAGTTCGGCGCCGGCTGCGTTACGGCCTGGGAACGCGACCGCGACGTCCTCGTGACGAAGGCTCGCCACCTGCTCGCGCCGACGCTCGCAACGCTCGCCCAGCGACCCTTCTTGTTCGGCGAACGACCCACGCTCGCCGACGCGGCGCTCTACGGCCTCGGCGCCATGCTCGAGGAGGCGAATCCCGAGCTCCTTTCGCTCGTTTCGAAAGAGCTCGGCGCGTTCCTGCGGCGCGTGGAGGGGGCCCGCCGCTCCGTCAGCCGTCCTGCATGAGCACACGTGGGGTCGCCGACGTTGAGCCCTTCGCCCTGGCTCACCGCGTTCGGGATGCGTGCCTTGCGATGACGCCGTTCGGTCCGGCGAGCGGCTCTTCCGGTCGCCCGTCGAACGACCAGCTCGGCGGTTCCCAGTCGGGAACGTAGTCGTAGACGAGAAACCCGACGAAGCCCTGCCCCAGGGCCTCGACGAGCTTCTGTTCGACGACGTCCGCGCGCAGAGCCAGCGCGGGAGGCGAAGCGTCGGCGGTCTCGATGGCGGTCGCACCGGCGAACGCGGCCTTGTTTAGCGACGCCGCGATATCCCAGATCACCGGCACGTCTTCCGACGGTGAAGCGTCGGTCGAGTCGAAGTCGTGAAGATCGAGGAGATCGACGGCCGGGTGCTCGTGGAGGCGCTCGTAGTTCGACGGCGAGCCGGTGCGATCCGTCGCAGGGGACCCTCCGTTGTCGAGCCCGAGCGCGATGAGATGGTTCGGGTCGTTGTCGCGGATGAGCGACGCCATGCCTCCGGTGAAGCTCTCGAGACTCGCGAAGTCTTCGCCGTGGGCTTCGTGCATGATTTCCCAGGCGAGCACGGTAGGTTCATCGCGAAAATGAGCGACGAGGCCCCGCACGTAGTCGGAGAAGGAGAGGTTGTAGTCGCCGTACGGAGCCGCATGTCCGGTCCGGTACCAGGCGTCGTCGCGAACACCACCGGACGAGCAGTCCGTCCAATGGTTCTCGAGCACGAAGATGAGCCGCATGCCGGCCCGGCGCGCCGCGGCAACGACGCGATCGAACGCCCGGTAGTCGGTGCCGCTCGCTCCCGCGAAGCTCTGGAACGCCCAGATCTTCAAGACCTCAGCGCGAGCGTCGGCGAGGTCGCCGAACGTTCTCGAAAGCGCCTCTTCTTGCGAGGTCAGCACTTTGCACCCGTCGGGATCCCACGCGATGCCCCACGAAACCGTGCCGACGAACGCATACGGCGAACCCCGAAGCCAGAGCCCTTGGCCCCGGCGCCGAACGAACGGATCGTCCGTGGTCGTCTCTTCTTCGCGGATGGGATCGGCGTAGCGCGTGCCGCAGCCGAGCAGTGTCGACGCGCAAACGACGACGCCCGCTACCAGGTTCGTCAGATTCCGGGTCATTGCCACGAAACCTCCAAGCCCAGCGCCGCCGCGCCGAGCAGACGACCCGCCGTCGCGACCTCGCGGCCCGCGGAGCGGACGACCAGGAGGGGAGCCGTCACGGCGGCATCGCCACGGACGAGCACCCCGAAATGCCGCGTTACGGCGAAGCGAAGCTCCGCGCCGAGCCACGCGCCCCCGGCAACGAGATCGTCCTGGGCGCCGACGTAGGGCGCCTGGGTTTCTCCTTCCAGCGCGAGGTGGAGGAGTAAGCCGCCCGCGAGCACGCGGCCCGAAAAGCCCGGGCCGAACGCCGGAGTTTCGTAGAACGCGCCGAGCCGGTACTCGGAAGCCGAGAGCTTCACGCTGCCCTCCTCGACGGAAAGCTCGGTTCTTCCGAGCGACGGGAGCCACTCGGCGCGGATGCCGAAACCGGAGCTCGTTCGAAGCGAAAGCCCCACCCAGCCGCTCAGGAGCGCGGGCGCTCCCGCGCCGAACACGAGCGCGGGTCCGAGACCGAACGAAAACTCTCCGGAGCCTCGCGTCTCGCGCACCACCGACTCGGTCACCTCCGCGGGAACGACGACGTCGCCGCGCGCCGGATGGCTTGCGGCAAGCTCCATCAAGCTCGCACGCAAGAGCTCGACGGTACGCGTCGCGATCAGCTCGGCGGAGGCCGGATCGTTCGGCGTCGCGATGGCGAGACGCCGCTGCACGGTCTTGCCCGTGGCGCGGTCCACGATCGTCATCTCCACGGCGTCGTTGCCGCTCGGAGCGATGCGAATCGCGGCGACCGCGCCCGACGACCGCGCGCGTTCGTCGAGGGAAACGTCGGGCTCGACGACGGGGACGGAACGCACCTCGAGCCCGAGGGCTTCGACTTCCTCACGCAGCCTGCGCGCGAGCGTCGGCGCGCCCGGGTCGACCAAGATGACGAGGCGCCGTTCGTTCTCTTCGGCGCTCGCCGCAGGTGCGGCCAGCGCGAGCGTCGCCGCCGAGCCCAGGAAGGCGGCGAGCGCTCGGCGAGCGAGCTTTGCTGCGCGCCGCCTCGGGATGGGGTGCTCGCGCGACACGAACGCTAGCGTAGGCTCGATCGCGCGACGTCCGCATGCGGGCCGTCGGGGTAACGCGCTAGATAGCTCCGAGCCGCCGTTTGAGCGGCCGTGGCGTTGCCGGCTCGCTGGTACGCCTCGATGAGCCGGCCCGCGGCCTCGCGCGAGAGCGAGCCGTTCGGCTGTTCGCGCAGGCTCGTCGCGAACCATTCGGCGGCCTGGGCGAAGGCGCCGGATTGATCGAACGCGACCTTGCCGAGCGCGAAGGCCGCCGCGGCGCGGCGCGGGTCGCTCGGATGGCGCGTCCGCAACGAAAGCAGCGCTTGTCGGGCGCGCTCGGGCCTGCCCGAAAGTCGCGCTGCATCGCCGAGCTGGAGCAGCTCGGCCGCGCTCGACGTCGCGCACGCGGCGTCGAAGCCCGAAGCCTCGGCGGCGGTGAACGCCTTGCGCAAGAGCCCGCGGCGCGCGAGCTCCCGCCAATCTTCCCGCGGAGCGAGCTGCGGCGACGAAGCCGCGGGGGGAAC